>CAIQSY010000057.1 GCA_903874585.1 uncultured Chlorobiaceae bacterium
CCGTTATCTTTTTTGCCATGAAAGCTCCTCACCTTTTGGGTGTTGTTATGTTACAATGGTAATTTTGTCGTTACACATTATAAAGTAACAATTTACCGAATGAGTTGGGAGCTTTTTTTATCCCAAATCGATCAAGTTAGGTATGTAACTACTGAAATAGATGAATTTCCAAAAACAGAAAAATTAACTATTGAGAGATTGTCCAATGGTAATAATTTTTACTTGATAGAAGATAATTTTATCCATTTTTGGGGTGCCGATATCACGTCTAAGAAAATTCAAATAAATGACAAATCATTAATTTTCATAAATGAGAGCGAATTACCATTTAATGAAGTTTGTGAATTTAATGAAGAAGTTGATTTCAAGCTTTTTGAATTATTTTATTAGTATTTTAGAATAGATTATAAAGGCAAGTGGGACAAGTCAGAAGGCTTTGAATTCATAAATGACTTTAATCGAAAATGGCTTTCATTGATTCGAGATAAAATGAAAGACGATGCAACCATTTGGATTAGCGGAACAATGCACAATATTTTTTCAGTCGGACAAATCTTGACGGAATTAGGGTTTAAAATCCTCAATATTGTGACTTGGGAAAAAACCAATCCTCCGCCAAATTTTTCTTGTCGCTACTTTACGTATTCAACCGAACAAATCATTTGGGCAAGAAAATGCGAAAAAGTTTCTCATTACTTCAACTACGAACTAATGAAACAACTTAATGGTGACAAACAAATGAAAGATGTTTGGAAATTACCTGCAATTGCACCTTGGGAAAAATCTTGTGGAAAACATCCAACTCAAAAACCCTTATCAGTTTTGACACGACTTATTTTGGCTTCGACAAAGCCAAACGCTTGGATTTTAGACCCATTTGCAGGAAGTTCGACAACAGGTATTGCAGCTAATTTGGCAAACAGACGGTATTTAGGAATTGACCAAGAAGAAGAATTTTTGACAATTAGTAAGAACAGAAAACTTGAAATTGAAAATCCAAAAACATCTGCAACTTACAGACAAAAAATTAGTGGTTTCAACGACAAAAAAGAACTTGAATTATTTTTAGTAGAAGAACCAAAAGAAGAATATAAAACAGAATTAAACTTGACGAAAAAGAAGGGCGATCGGCTAACAGCGGTTTTGCAAAATGGCAACAATAAACCGTGCTGACTTTTTGATTAGCTGGAATTTCAAACATATTGTGAATGTTCAGCGGGTTCGCGGCTATAATGCAATCAGTATAAAAATGGCTACAAAGAATTAGAGATTTGTTCACCCGGAAACTTTATGGCCTATGAAGTCTCCATGGAAACATCTGAGCGCGTAGATGCAGATTGGGTGAGCGCTGCTGTCTTTCGTGAAAAAGAGAAATGCGCGTTCATCTTCACGGAGCCGATACTTTTTTCGCAACTCCTCTGCTGATACGGGAAAGTCTCGTCGCTGAATGCTTGCCCCAGCAATCGAGTGCTGCTGAAGAAATGCTTTGAAGCTTTTCGGCTTGTAAAGAATGCACTCAACTACACGAAACGTTCTGCCCGGGAAGCGCTCGATTTTTCGGTCGGAGGTGAGATAATCCACCATCTGATTCACAAACTCAAGCCCATGATTTTGTGCAAGCACGGCAGAGAGTTTTGCCTTGATAATTGCCGGATCGGGCTCGTAGAGATATGCTTTTATCGACGTGGCAACCACTTTCAATGCTTCCCCATCTCCTACAATCTCAGTTATTTGCTCTGAATCGGAGTTCAAGCAAACCGCCTTGACCGCCACTGGTTTATCAGTTGGCTCATTGCGCTCAAGCAGCAGCAGAATCTCCTTGCATTCACGATCAACCGAAACCACAATTACTTGTTGTAGTGCAGGTAAGAGGCTTTTCAATCCGCTGATTTCAAGCGCTGGCGATGCTTTAATGCAGATGCTCTGAGCTTTTCGGAGCAACAGATTATGATGAGCAACCACGTCAGGACTTGTCGATTCCAGCGCTATTGAGCGTTGTCCCTGTTCGCGACGTGCCGGATCAACAAAAATCCAGTCGAAATAATCATCAGCAAACGACTCAAGCAGCGTAAGGCTATCGCCATGGTTGACAGCAACATTCATTATGCCGAGCACGTCAAGGTTATGCGTTACCAGTTCGCACAACAGCGGATCGCGTTCGCAATAAACGACCTCCTGAAAAACTTGTGCCAGCGACATTGAGTCAATGCCAAGTCCTCCGCTCAAATCAATTGCCCTCTTTCCTGACATCAGCGAGGATTTGTATGCCGCCGTGCGCTCGCCAGAGGCTTGCTCAAGCGCCAATGGCGCGTAAAGTAGGTTGTGCCGTGAAAGATTTGGGAGCTTTTTTGCAGCTTTCTGTCGGCAAGCAAGCTGTTCAGCCATTGCCCGAATTGGCAACTCCAGATGCCCATGAAACTGCATGGCAAACGCTGCCGGGTTGTCAGCCGAATGCTTTGCAAGCAGTGCTTGAACGTGGGGTTGTTGCAGGTTTTGCAGTTCGTCGAGGGTCATGGGAAGGTTGTTGCGTTAAGCAGTTTTTCAGTAGAAAAGGACGGGAAGGACTTCAGTGCACCCCTCTCTGTGTTGATAACGATGTTCCCCAACTGAAGAGCCGATCGCTTTTGCTTATTCAGAACATTCGTCATCGCTTGAAAAAAGCACTTCATGCGTCAATTCTATATTCCGATGAAAACTTTCGGGTAATCGTGCCCAATCGAACAAATCCACGAGGATAGGAATATTGCTTTCTCGGATTGTATCTTTTAGCTCAACGAATATATCTATCGGAATTTTTTCTCCACTTTTGCTGCGTATCACCAAATCTAAATCGCTGCCTTCGTGTGCAGATCCATCAACACGGCTTCCATACGTCCATACCTCTATTGGATAGTTAACCAATGAAAATATGCTTATAAGAGTTTGTTTATCTTTATTCCTCAGCAGCATGGTTTTGCATATTTATAGCAGCAGCCAAATCCTTTGCATCAGCGATAAATTTCGGTAACAGCGCTATGATATCTTCAGCAAATGCCACTCCATAATCGTGCGCTGTATTGTTCCGATTATCTCTGTATTCGAGCCAACGCTCACAACTTTCAGCACTTATAATGCTTCGTAATACTGCCTGCCGAAAAATATCTTTAAAATAAAGTTTATCAATCTCTTTCGAGGAATGGAAATATGGTTTGAGCACCTTGCGAAGCAATTTGCCACTCTGCTCTAAAATAATTTCAAACTCTTTTATAGATGCAGAACGGTACATTTCATAATCAATTTCATCAACGTTTGCTTTCAGTAAAAGGGAATGCGCTTTTTCGAGTGCGCTTATGCAGCGTTCGTAGTATGAAGTATCTATTTTCATAGGGAATTTTTTGTGCTACAAAGAAGTACGTGGCATAATAACAATTTTATATCGCTGCTTGAGTTCCATAATGCGACGATACGAGCGGTCAAGACGTTCTGGAGTGATAACTTTTCGCGCAAGTAATGATTTGATGATTGCCGTTGCTTTTGACGCAATCGCTGGATCATACGCTGTGTTGTTGCCAAAGAGCAGAATATCCACACCAGCCTCAATTGCCAGTTGGATGGCTGTTTCAAGGCCGTAATGGTCGGCAATGGCGGTCATCTGCATATCATCACTGACAATTACTCCTGTGAAACCGAGCTGCACTCTGAGCAGCCCGTCAAGCGTTGCTTTTGAAAGCGTTGCGGGATAGAGCGGGTCAAGGTTCCCGTTGAAAACATGTGCGGTCATAATGGCATCACGATAACCAGAGGCAATCATGGCGCGATATGGCTCCAACTCGCGCTCCGACCAACTTGCTGTAATGTCGGTAAAATCGAGGTGCGTATCGGTTGTGGAGCTGCCGTGACCGGGAAAATGCTTGAGCGTGGGAATAATGCCTTCGTCGCGATAAGCGTTGCACGTCAGCCGGATATTTCTGGTGACGACCGACGGATCAGCCGAAAAGCTTCGCTCAACCTTTCCAATCACCGGATTATCTGGATTGATGTTGATATCCGCCACGGGCGCGAGGTTCATCCCGATGTGCATGGCTTTCAGCGTTCGGGCACTCTGCAATGCAGCGGCTCTGGTGCTGTCGGGATTGTTGAGGCGCCCAAGATATGCTGCCGAAACGCTGGCTGGAAAACCTCTGGTTGCTTTGAGGCGGTTGACTCGACCGCCCTCCTGATCAATGGCAATCAAGAGCGGAATGTGCGAAAGCTTTTGCAGCTCACAGGTTAGGCGGGAGAGCTGCGCTGGGCTGCTGATGTTCCTTTTGGTGGAGTGTGATGGCACGTCGTAGTCGAAAAGCACCACACCGCCAATCCGGCGCTGTTCAATATCTGCGGCAATCTCAGGCGCATCAGCAACAGTCAATCCGCGAAAGCCGATCATCAGCATCTGCCCAACTTTGATTGAGAGGCTGTCTGGCGGCGTAGCGGCGACAGATGGTGTTGCACAAAAGCACAAAAGCAACAGCAGCGCCGCCGTTATCGTCTTGATATTTTTCATGCCCCTTTGAGCACGGTTAACTCTTCTCCAGCAACATCCACCGCAATGCTCTCACCCTCCTGCACTTTTCCCGAAAGAATGAGTTCCGAAATCTTGTTGGTAATCTTGCGCTGCATCACTCGCTTGAGCGGTCGTGCTCCAAAAGCTGGATCGAAGCCCGCACTTGAAAGCCAGGTCATTGCCGCATCGGAAATGGTGAGGCTGATACGCTGGCGCAGTGCCGCTGCACGGATATGGTCGAATTGAATCAGCACAATTTTTTTCAAGTCATCCCTCGTCAGCGGCGTAAAGAGAATAACCTCGTCAATACGGTTGAGAAATTCAGGGCGAACCTTCTGCTTCAGCAACTGGAAGAGCTTCTCCTGCAAGCTGGAGAGCACTGACTCACGGTTTGCCGCCTCCATCTTCTCCATTTCGGACTGGATAAGCTGCGCTCCGATGTTGCTCGTCATAATGATGATGGTGTTCTTGAAGTTCACCGTCCGCCCTTTACTGTCGGTCAAGCGCCCGTCGTCAAGGATCTGCAAAAGAATATTAAACACATCGGGATGCGCTTTCTCGATTTCATCGAGCAAGACGACCGAAAATGGCTTGCGTCGCACGGCTTCGGTGAGCTGACCGCCCTCCTCGTAGCCGACATAGCCCGGAGGCGCACCGACCAGGCGACTGACGTTATGCGCCTCCATATATTCGCTCATATCAATGCGTATCATCGCCTCTTCATCATCAAACAGATAGTCGGCAAGCGTGCGGGCAAGCTCGGTTTTTCCCACACCGGTGGGACCGAGAAAAATGAAAGAGCCAATCGGACGTTTATCGTCGCCCATGCCAGCCCTTGAGCGCTTGACCGCATCACTGACGGCGGTGACCGCATCCTCCTGCCCAATCACCCGCTTATGCAGTTCCTCCTCAATCAGTAAAAGCTTCTGGCGCTCCGATTGCAGCATCTTGCTCAGCGGTATGCCCGTCCATTTTGAGACGATATCGGCAATATCCTCAGCATCAATCTCTTCCTTCATAATCAAATTGCCCGAAGATTTCTTCTCCTCAATCTTCAGGCGGTTCTCTTCAAGCGCGCGCTCAATCGCCACCGTTTTTCCGTAGCGGATCTCCGCAACCTTGCCATAGTCGCCCTGACGTTCAAACTCCTCCGCCTGCACGCGCAGTTGTTCAATCTGCGATTTCAGGTCACGCGACGACTGTATTAACTCCTTCTCACTCTCCCACTTGGCTTTTATAACGGTCTGTTCTTCATTGAGATTGGAAAGCTGTTTTTCTATCTCTTCAAGCCGTTGTTTTGTATCTGCAGTGCTCATTATTTTCAGCGTTTAATTACAAAGTGTGAATAGAAAATATTGTTGTAAATTGTCGCTCCTGTAAAAAAAAGTATATCCTGTTTCGTTCAG
>CAIQSY010000058.1 GCA_903874585.1 uncultured Chlorobiaceae bacterium
AATGAGCAGTGCAGCCTGCACGCCCTTGTTTCGCAGCATTGCCTGCAACCGGATGACCCGTTGTTGTGATTCAGTTTGTGTCAGCATAGGTTGTTGATCAATTTATTAGTAAAAGACTAATCCTTTTAACCATATAAAAATAAAGGAGATGCATTCGATGTCGTGACATTCGAAATTCCATGTGACACGATCAAATTTGAGCCTCCGAAACACTCCCCTCCATCGCCCGATAAATCATCGCCGGGCCATGCTGCACGGTGCGGACATAGTGCACCGCTGGTTTGCCGAAAACCATGGCATAGCCAAAAAGATGATCATCAGGAATACCAAGGCGGTGGCGTGTCTCCGGCAGGATGTCGTTCATCGCACACTTTGCGAGGCCGTTCCAGAGAGTACCGACACCATTAGCCCGGGCAAAAAGGTCAAAGCTGGAAAGCGCAATTATACAGTCCTGCATAGGCGAGGCCAGATGCTGCGGCGCGGAGGCAATAAGAAGATGGGGGGCATCACGAAAGATAATGTCCACACGATGCTTCTCCCAGATCGACACAAAGTTGGCAAAAAAGCCCGTCCGCTCCGGCAACGCATTGTTGTTCATCAGCCGTTTTAAACCAGCCATCACCTCTTCGCGCAGTTGCACAACCTTGTGGTGACTGTCGAGCACCGTGAAACGAACCTGACGGGAGTTCACTCCTGTCGGAGCCTGCCAGGCGACATCAAGCAGCCTCTGGAAGAGTACCGGATCAAGGTTATCGGGCTTGAAACGACGCACTGAACGACGCCCTCTGATGAGCGTTTCAAGGGCATCCGGATCAGGAAATGCACCCTTCAGCGGAAGACAGCCGGAAGCATGCTGACCAAGAATGGAGACCGAACCTGTCGGGCAGATGGCAAGGCAGTGCTGACAGCGGTAGCAGGTTTGTTCCTTTTCCGGAGTAATTGTGGGATAACTATCTTCACCCAAGCTGATAATCCGCGCCGGGCAGTCGATCACACACTCACCGCAATGTGTGCATGTCTGCCTGTTGACCATAAAATCTATCATTGTGTTCCTTACCAACTATGATTCATAAAACTTCTCTTTTTCCTTCATAAGTGAGAGCAACAGTCGAACAATCACTCATTTGTATAATACCCTGAATTTAAGTATCATAGAGGATAGTTTCTCATCTTGGGGGTGCAAAATTTTTCCTTGACAACAGAAGGAAAAAGATCGCTGAGAATAAACCCTTGTAACTTGATGCAGGTAATGCTGACGCAAGAAAAGATGAAGCTGGCTCTGTGTTTCCCGATTCTCCCACTCTCCCCGCTTCTCCTGCACAGCCTGACTGTTTAATCGTATACTATGACCAACGTAATTGAAAATAATGGATGTCCTGAGCGTTTTCAGGAGGTACTGCCATCTGAAAAAATTTACATAAAGGGATCCCTCTATCCGATTGAAGTAGGTATGAGAAGTCTGAAACTGAGCAGAACATACCTCTGCAACGGACAGGAGTTCTCTTCACTTCCGCTGTATGATACCAGCGGTCCATACTCTGACTACTCTGTCAAGATTGATCCTGAGAAGGGACTCCCACCAATACGCAACTCGTGGGACTTCCCGCGCAAGGTGCAGATGGGTTCTGCTGTAACTCAAATGCATTTCGCTCGCAAAGGAATCATCACACCGGAAATGGAGTACGTTGCCATCAGGGAAAATCAGCACTTGGAGAATTGGATTACATCTTTTTCAAAAGGAAAAACCAGGGTTGAGCCAATAACGCCGGAATTTGTCAGAAAAGAGATTGCAGAAGGAAGAGCCATCATTCCCGCAAACATTAACCACCCGGAGTTGGAGCCGATGATTATCGGACGCAATTTCCGGGTCAAGATAAACTCCAATATCGGCAACTCTGCGCTTGGCTCCTCCATTGATGAAGAGGTTGAAAAGGCGGTATGGTCGTGCCGCTGGGGAGCAGATACGGTGATGGATCTCAGCACCGGCGCCAATATTCATCAGACCCGCCAGTGGATTCTGAGAAACTCGCCCGTACCGATTGGAACGGTACCCATGTACCAGGCACTGGAGAAAGCAGGAGGAAAAGCTGAAAAGCTGACTTGGGAACTCTATCGCGACACGCTGATTGAGCAGGCTGAACAGGGAGTTGACTATTTTACAATTCACGCAGGCATTCTGCAGGAACACCTGCCCTATGCGGAAAAGCGGCTGACAGGTATTGTATCAAGAGGTGGCTCTATTATGGCAAAATGGTGCAAGTTCCACAAAAAAGAGAACTTTCTCTATACCCATTTTGAAGAGATCTGTGAAATATTACAGGCTTACGATATTGCGGTATCGCTTGGTGATGCTCTGCGGCCCGGATCAATACTTGATGCTAACGATGAAGCGCAATTCGGTGAGCTCAAGGTACTCGGTCAACTGACTGAAATTGCATGGAAATACGATGTACAGGTGATGATTGAAGGGCCAGGCCATGTCCCGCTGCATCTCATTGAGGAGAACATGCAGAAGCAGCTTGAGTACTGCCATGAAGCGCCCTTCTACACCCTCGGGCCACTGATTACCGATATTGCCGCAGGATATGACCACATCAATTCAGCAATCGGTGGTGCGATCATTGCAAGCTATGGCTGCTCCATGCTCTGCTATGTGACCCCGAAAGAGCATCTCGGATTGCCGGACAAAAATGATGTTCGTGAAGGAGTTATTGCCCACAAGGTTGCAGCCCATGGCGCTGATCTGGCGAAGGGAAGCCCTGTTGCCTGGCTGCGTGACGAACTGATGAGCAGAGCGAGATACGCTTTTGCATGGGAAGACCAGTTCAATCTCTCACTTGATCCTGAAAAAACTCGTACAGTGCATTCGCAAAGTCTGGCACTGAGCGGCCACACCGGAAAGAATCCAGATTTCTGCACCATGTGCGGACCGGATTTTTGTTCAATGAAAAAGTCGAAAGAAGCGGCAAAGGTCAATTAATAATAGACAATGGAGAATGGATACTTGAGAGTGGGAGATGATTGTTCACCACTCTCAAGTAATCAGAGAGGATTTAATGCGAAGCAGCTTTTACAATCGCAACAAAGTCAGCGGCATTGAGACTGGCGCCACCAATCAAACCACCATCAATATTCGGCATTGCAAACAACTCGGCAGCATTGGATGGCTTTACACTGCCACCATACTGAATGCGGAGCGCAGCGGCAGCTTCTTTACCATACAGTTCAGCAACTAACGTGCGGATATGAAGATGAACCTCTTCAGCCTGTGCCGACGATGCTGTTTTGCCAGTACCAATTGCCCAAACCGGTTCGTAGGCAATAACAAGTGAACTGATATCGCTGATATCCATTAATCCTTCACGCACTTGCGATGCAATAATCGCTTCGGTAACACCGCTTTCGCGCTGGGCAAGTGTTTCGCCAACGCAAAGAATCACGTTCAATCCTTCAGATAACGCTTTTTTAATGCGGAGGTTAACGGTAACGTTGGTTTCGCCGAAATACTGGCGACGCTCTGAGTGCCCGATAATAACGGATGAGCAACCGGCAGCAGTCAACATTCTCGCGGATACTTCGCCCGTATAAGCACCATCATTTTCGTAATGGCAGTTCTGGGCAACAAGCTGAATTCCGCTTCCTTCAATAGCTTTACCTGCCGCATCAAGCGCAAGAAATGTTGGTGCTATACCAACTTCGCAGCCTGAAAAGTTTTCGCCAAGTGCTGCAATCAACTCTTGAGCAAGAATCTCTGATTCAGCAATGGTGTTGTTCATTTTCCAATTGCCAACAACAATTTTTGTACGCATCTCTTAATATTCAGTTTTTACATCATAATAGATCCGGTCAATCTGGTCAACAGTGAACCGGTGTTTTCCTGCACGAGCATTCTTTAATTCAAGGTCGTTGCTGCCAATGGCAATTACTCTGCCATGCCACACTCTTGCCTCTTTGGTCACAAGATTGATTTCACGATTCAGCAACTCCTGATTGCCGCCAATGCTACCTTGGCGATAGATAATTTGACGTTTTCCCATGAGAATAAGTGGTTTTAAAGTTGTGACTTCATTTAACAAAAATTTCCAAAATCTCATAATGCAGTTCGCCTTTCGGCACAATAATCTGCACTTTATCTCCAGCCGATTTTCCAATTAATGAACGACCAACAGGAGAGCGGACGGAAATTTTACCAGCATCAGTATCAGCCTCTTCGGAAGAGACGAGCGTATATTCAATAATCTCCGTTGGATCATCAAGATTACGCAATTTTACTGATGTAAGAATATAGACTTTATCAGTCTTAATATGTTTCGGGTCGAGAATTGTTGCTGAAGAGAGCTTGTTTTCGAGATCAGCAATACGAGCTTCCGTATGCGATTGCTCTTCACGTGCTGCATCGTATTCCGCATTCTCGCTCAAATCGCCATGAGCCCTCGCTTCAGCAATTTTTTCCAGAACTTCCCTTCTGGTTTGATGAACCAGCACATAGAGTTCCTCTTTCAGCCGGTTATAGCCATCATTAGTCAGGTAAATTCTGTCACTCATTTCTTGTACTGTTTTTGTTGAAAATAAAAGCAAATAACGCTATAAAAATGACGGCGCTTACAGGCACAAAATCATAACAAAAAAAGTAAAGTCAGCGCGCTGTTGCTGACTTTACTTTTAATAAAGTAATGTACAACTCTTACCACTTCAGGCAAAAAAGTTTAAACATTAAAGGCAAAATAAATTTTATTTTCCCCTCTGCCAACAAGCACAAAGAACAGATCCCCTTTTTTAATCTGCTTCATCATGGCGCTGTACTCGGCAAACGAGCGAACATCACGTTTGTTAACCGAATAAATAATATCGCCGGCACGCAATCCTGCACGATAGGCGCTGGATGAAACTTTAATTGCAGTAATAATAACTTTGCCAGCACTCGGCTTCACTTTAAGCTTCTGCGCACGCTCAGCAGTCAACTCCTCTGCCTTGAATCCCAGCATGCTCATCGAGGCATCGTCGTTTACTGGGCGAGCTGAGGCAATCTCTTGCGACTCCTGTGCTTGTACGGGAATGGTGAAGAGCTTCACGTCTCCATTGCGAAGTATGCGAAGTTTCACCAATGCACCGGGCGTCTGGCTGGCAATGGCATTACGCAATGTTGTGCTGCTGGTTACTTTTACGCCATTAAACTCAACAATCACATCGCCAGTTTTAATGCCATATTTTGCTGCTGGGCTACCCTCCATCACTGTACCCACCAGCGTACCTTCACCCGCATTAAGATTCATCGCTTTGGCGAGATTTTCATCAATGTCCTGAATAGTCACACCAAGATATGACCGAGTCACTTTACCTGTGGTAATCAACGCCGTCAACACTTTTTTCGCCATGTTGGATGGTACAGCAAATCCGATTCCCTCAAACCCTCCGGTACGGCTTGCAATTGCGGTATTGATGCCGATAAGTTCACCATTGATATTGACGAGTGGTCCACCGGAATTGCCTGGATTAATAGCCGCATCAGTTTGAATGAAATCTTCATAATCGGCAAGCCCTACATTTGCACGACCTTTAGCGCTCACAATACCTTGTGTCACCGTTCGTGCAAGATTTTCGCCCAGCGGACTGCCGATGGCAATAACCCACTCACCAACACGGAGCTTATCGCTGTCGCCAATAACAATCGGTTTAAGATTAGCCGCATTAACCTTAATCACGGCTATATCGGTTTTAGGGTCTTTACCAATCACCTTTGCTTCAAGCCTGGTATTGTTGGAAGTGCGCACATACACCGTGTCAGCCCCATCAATAACGTGATTATTCGTTAAAATATAGCCGTCATCCGTTACAATAACGCCGGAGCCAAGGCCACGCCGCACCTCTTTACGACCATTCGGTGCACTTCCTCGTGGCGCTCCAAAAAAATCATCAAAAGGAGTCCCAAAAAAGTCGAAGGGCGATCCCATTCGTTGATTCACGGTTTTCTCCGTAAAAATGGTCACCACCGAGGGCGTTGCCGATTCGGCAATCTGCACAAATGCCTCGTTAAAGCTTTTGAGCGACTGAATCGGGTAGTTTTCAATCGAATTGGTAGCGGTAGCAAAATTTGGCTTGCTGGAAAAGCTTGACCCGTTGAGGGAGAGTTTAAACTCTACATTGGAAAACACAAGCGCCCCAACGGCAATACCCGCAAAAACAAGCAGCAGATATTTCATCAATGATGGTCTCTTTCGCATATAATAAGTCATTTGATTAATAATCGTTACGATAACGCCTCAATAGCTTCAACGGCTGTTAAGCCAGCCCGCATTTTATTCATTGTCTCTTCGTACTCCGATTCTGGTTTTGAGTCCGCAACAATGCCGCCTGCTGCCTGGAAGTAGATGGTTTTATCATCAACCACCATAGTGCGGATAGCAATTGCTGTGGTGAGATTCCCCTTGAAATCAAGAAACCCGACAGCGCCGCCATACAAGCCGCGCTTCTCCTTTTCAAGTTCGTAGATAATCTCCATTGCCCGAACCTTTGGCGCACCTGTAAGCGTCCCCGCGGGAAAGCACGACCAGAAAGCATCCATCGTACACAGCTCATCGCGCAACTCGCCGCGCACGTTACTGACAATGTGCATAACATGCGAATATTTTTCAATTACCATCATCTCATTGGTCTCAACCGTGCCGATTTTAGCGATTCTGCCAATATCGTTACGGCTCAAATCAATCAGCATAAGATGTTCCGCAAGCTCCTTTTCATCCGCAAGCAGCTCACGGGCATTGCGCTCATCCTCCTCAAACGTCGTGCCACGGCGCCGAGTTCCGGCTATCGGCCGTGTATCAACAATGCGTCGTCCTTGCGTGTCGCGCTCAACTTTCACCAGCAATTCAGGCGAAGAGCCAACAATCTCAAAATCCTGCATGTTGAAGTAGTAGAGATAGGGCGACGGATTGATAGTGCGCAACATGCGGTAAACGTCGAAAGCGCGAGTATGCAACGGACGGTGCAGGCGCTGCGAAATCTGTACCTGAAAAATATCGCCCGCAAGAATGTGCTCTTTCGCCGTTTCCACCTTCTCCAAATACTCCGGTTTCGTGGTGTTGGAGAGCACCGCCTCCTGTTGTTCAGGTTGAAAAGCAATCTCCTCGCGCGAAAGTGGACGGAACATCTGTTCGGCAATCTGCTCTATTTTTTTCAGAGCAAAAGGCTTATCGGTTTCATCAAGATAATTGGAGACGATAAAGACCTTTCGCATGATGTTGTCAAAAATCACCAGCGTATCGCAAAAAAGCAGCATAATATCGGGCATTCCTGCAGGGTCACTCAATTCCGGTGCCGGAATCTTTTCCACCAAGTGCATGGCATCATAACCGAAATAGCCAAACACGCCGGAGGTGATCATTTGCGGAGAGCCATTCTTTTTGCGTGGCATCTCTTCTGTATCAAATGCCGCAATCATGTGGTCAATCTTTCGACGAAGATTCTGTTCATCATCCGCAACATGAGCGAGATCAGCAAACTTTTCATCAAGAATCCGCAACTCCGAAAAGCCATCAACAGAGCCTTTCAGAATAGCCACGGGATCAATAGCGATATAGGAAAAACGAGCAAGTAACTCCTCGCCCTCAACCGATTCGAGGAGACATGAAAATGGACGCTGCAACTTCAGATAGACTGAAACTGGCGTCTCTGTGTCGGCATGAACCTCCCTGAAAAGCGGCTTGAGAAGATAGGGAACATGCCGTGGTTGTTCTGGCATAACAAAAATATCCTGATATTAAGAGATGATACAGGGTAAATAAAGAGAAAAGTTTTGTATCCTAAAAAAATAATAAAACCCCTTGTCTTCCGGAAATGAAGGCAACAGATCTGTAAAAATGCCTCTCCAATTTCCTCATAAACGTTTTATAATCAATTGGTTAAAAGCACTGATACTCTCGCCGGGCATTCTTTTTCCAACAGCCTATCTGCTTGTCTATCTCTCAACCAGCATCTACCTGAACAACGCATTTAAAACCGAGCTTTACCAGTCGATTGATCGCACATCAGGCAACATGGTAACCATAAAGGTCGAATCCATCAGCCCGAACCTGCAACTTGATACCATGACTCTGCGCTCTATTGACGTTATTCCCGCTGAAAGTGCTGAAAGCAGCAACCAGCCATCGCAACACATCAAAAGCACTCATGCTCTTGCAATACGCTGCCCGAATCTTCAGCAATTGCTTTTTAATAAGGAGAAGCGACGCTCCTCAATAACGGTTATCAGCACAATCCTTCTTGCGAAACATTCTTGTGCTCAATGAACCAGCAAGCCTGGGCGATTCCAGCGGATAGAACTCAGTTTATTAACTGGATCGGTCAAAAGTGACAGATCGGGATCCCACGACCAATACACCATCAACGCTTGTCCTACAAGATCTTTCTCCGGCAAAAAGCCCCAGAAACGGCTGTCGAGGCTGTTATCGCGATTATCACCCATCGCAAAATAGTAGTTCTCCTTAACGCTGTACTGGCGTGCAGGATAACCATCAATCACCACCTCTCTGCCTTGCAAACTCACCTCATGCCCTTCGTCAGCAATAAGAGACGCGTAGAGCGAAAATGTTTCGGCGCTTAAACGGATAACATCACCGTGACGCGGAATACGTATTGGTCCATAATTATCCTTATTAAAATTGGAGCTCTGGGGAAAAATCATGTAATCGCCCTCACCTGCAGGCACACGTTGCCCAATAAACTGTGCATGTTCAGGAAGTGCAACCGGCTTGCGATTAATCGAAAGCTGCTGATTGTGAATAGCAAGCGTATCGCCACTCACCGCCACACAGCGCTTGATGTAGTTAAGCGAACGATCCTTCGGGAATTTGAAGACAATAATATCACCACGCTGCACCTTATTAACGCCGGGCAAACGAATATCAGTCAAAGGAATTTTCGGTCCGTAAACATATTTGTTGACAAAAAGAAAATCGCCGGCAAGCAGCGTTTTTTCCATTGATCCGGTTGGAATTCGATACGATTCCACCACAAACACCCGAAGCACCGTTGCAAAAATTGCCGCAATAATAAGAGCTTCAAACCACTCTCGCGACTGCTTTTTTTCTGGTTTATTTCGCTGAATATCCAAAAGTGTAACGTTTATATGTTGTTAAAATAGAATTAAATAAGTCTCTTATTCATCAATGTTCAACAGTGCAAGAAATGCCTCCTGCGGCACTTCAACTCTGCCAACCTGTTTCATGCGCTTTTTACCCTCTTTCTGCTTTTCAAGGAGTTTGCGTTTACGGCTGATATCACCACCATAACATTTAGCAAGCACGTTTTTCCGCATTGCCGAAATGGTTTCGCGCGAAATAACCTTGCTGCCAATTGCCGCCTGAATAGCAACTTCATACATCTGCTTCGGGATAATTCCCTTTAATTTAAGGCAGAGTTTTTTGCCCCAATCATAAGCCTTTGTGCGATGAACAATAATCGAGAGTGCATCAACCGTTTCGCCATTCAGCAGCACATCAAGCTTCACCAAATCCGACTCACGATACCCCACATACTCGTAATCCATTGAAGCATAGCCTTTTGAAATAGATTTCAAACGATCGTGAAAATCAAAAACCACCTCAGCAAGAGGAAATGAGAAGTGCATGATCACACGCGATGTGTCGAGGTAATCGGTGTTTTTATATTCACCTCGGCGCTCCATGCCAAGCTTCATAATATTGCCAATATAGTCGGCAAGCGTAATAATCTGCATGGAAACGTATGGCTCTTCAACATGCTTAATGCGCCCCGTTTCCGGCATTCCCGAGGGATTATCAACCTCCACCATCTCGCCATTGGTAAGCTGCACACGATACTCCACGTTTGGCACCGTGGTGATAATATTAACACCATACTCACGCTCAAGGCGCTCCTGGATAATCTCCATGTGGAGCAAGCCAAGGAAGCCGCAGCGGAAGCCAAAACCGAGTGCCACCGATGTTTCCGGCGTATAGACCAGCGAAGCATCGTTGAGCGCCAGCTTCTCCAGCGACTCACGTAAATCCTCAAATTCATTCGAGTTAATCGGGTAAAGACCGCTGAACACCATTGGCTTTACCTCTTTGTAACCAGCAAGACGCTCGCTTGCAGGATTCTCCACAAGCGTCACCGTGTCGCCTACCTTAGCATCCTTCACATCTTTGATAGAGCAGATGAGATAACCAACATCGCCCGATTCAAGCCGCTCTCTTGGCTGACGTTTCATGGTCATAATGCCAATTTCATCGGCAAGAAACGTTTTATCGCTGGCCAAAAAGCGCACCTTATCGCCTCTTTTCAATGCCCCCTCAACAATACGGAGATATACAACCGCTCCACGATACGGGTCAAACACCGAATCAAAAATGAGCGCCCGCAGTGGCAAGTGATTATTAACTGCCGGCGGCGGAACACGCTTCACAATCGCCTCAATCAGCTCACTGACGCCAATACCAGCTTTAGCCGACACTGGCAGAATCTCCTCACGCGTCACACCCATCAGCTCAATTATCTGGCGGGAAACACCCTCAACATCCGACGACGGCAAATCAATTTTGTTGATAACGGGAATAATATCGAGTCCTGCATCAACGGCAAGATAGAGATTCGCGATAGTCTGCGCCTCCACGCCCTGCGTTGCATCAACAATCAGCAAAGCGCCTTCACACGCAGCAAGCGAGCGCGACACTTCGTAGCTGAAGTCAACGTGACCGGGCGTATCAATAAGATGAAGCGTATATTCGTTACCATCCGCCGCCGTGTATTTCATCTGAATAGCGTGGCTTTTGATGGTAATGCCACGTTCACGTTCAAGGTCCATATCATCAAGCACCTGGGCTGATGCCATTTGAGTACGATCGAGCGTATGCGTTATCTCCAGCAAGCGATCGGCAAGCGTCGATTTTCCGTGATCAATATGAGCAATAATGCAGAAGTTCCTGATACGACTGACTTCTGTACTTGGCGATGCCATAAAATGAGCGTTTGATTCTTGTTAAAACTCGATGTTTTTTAATATAAGCAAATATTACCATTGCGACCATTGTGGCATTGCAAGCCTCTCACACAAACTGCGCACCTTCAGCGTTTTGACGGAAACCGCGCACAAATTCTGAAGCCTCCATACTCTTTTTCCCTTCAAGCTGCAAGGTAAGCAGCTCAAGCCAGCCGTCACTGCCTTTTGCGTAGAGCCTTCCGTTACTCACAAGCAAGGTGCCGGGTAATCCTGATGCCATGTCTGCGGCAAGGTCACTGGTGGAGGCACGGAATATTTTCATCGTTTTGCTTTGAAAGGTTGTCCATGCGGCAGGCTTCATTGCCAAGCCTCGCACAACATTATGCAGTACCTCAACCGGCTGATTCCACTCAATTCGGGTATTATCGCGCGTCAGCTTTGGCGCTTTTGATGCAAGCGCGTCGTTCTGTTCAGCAAGGGTAACAGTGCCGGCAGCAATCCGGTGCAGCGTCTCAACCACAACATGGCTGCCAATCTCCGACAGACGTCGGGTAAGATCGGTAGCATTTTCGTCACGCGGTATTGGCGTTTTTTCCTGCAGAATGATGGTACCAGTATCAACACGCTGTTGCAGAAAAAAGGTGGTTACACCAGTTTCCCGATCGCCCTTCATCATTGACCAGTTGATTGGCGCAGCTCCACGGTATGCGGGAAGAAGCGAGGCGTGCAGATTAAACGCACCATACCGTGCCTGCTCATACACGGAAGGCGGCAGAATACGGAAAGCCGCAACAACAATCACATCCGGCTTATGCGCTGCAACAACTTCTGCAAATGCTGGATCTGTAACATCATCAACCTCATACACAGGCACTCCAAGCACCAACGCAGCCTGCTTCACGGGCGAAGCTTCAACCTCTGCACGTTTACTTTTACGCGGCTTATCCTTACCAGTTACAACGAGCGAAATCTCAAAAGAGGCTTTTTCTGCCGCAATTGCCTGTAAAGATGGTACCGCAAACTCCGGCGTTCCCATAAAAATAATTCGCATCATGCTCACATTGGGTTAGAGTTCGGAGAGTTCGGCTTGGCGGGAGGAAAAACAACCGGATAATCGGCATGAATAACGCCCGAGGTCATCGCCAGCAACTCTTTCTGCATTTTCCGACGATCGCGCTTCTGCACTCGGTCAACAAAAAGCGTCCCGTCAAGGTGGTCAATCTCGTGCTGCAGCACTCTGGCAAACATACCGGAAAACTCTGCCACATGCTCCACAAAATGTTCATCCCTGTATTTCAACATAATTGCCGATGGGCGAACCACATCACCCTGAACACCGGGCACACTCAGGCACCCCTCCTCCATAGAGCACGATCCCTTTACCGATATGACGTGCGGATTAATAACCACCATCGGTTTTTCCTGCTCATAATTTTTGACACAGGAGATATCGAGCACAACCAGCCGCAACGATTGCCCGACTTGCGGAGCTGCCAATCCAATTCCCGAAGCATTGCGCATTGATTCAAACATCGACGCAATAAGCGCCTCAATAGCACTGTCAACACCCTTTAAAGGCTTTGAACGCTGGCGAAGAATATCATCGCTGTAAATAGTAATCGGTAATATCATGGTGATCAGAATTTATTGCGGAAGAACATGGGAATCAAACAGTACGTGCCTGAAACACAAAAACCCCGACATGCGGGGTTTTTGTTATGCGGAGAGGGAGGGATTCGAACCCTCGGTAGCCCTATAAGAACTACGTCGGTTTAGCAAACCGGTGCCTTCAGCCGCTCGGCCACCTCTCCTGATGGTTGGCGGAGGATGAGGGACTCGAACCCCCATGGGTGTTAACCCGGCAGTTTTCAAGACTGCTGCCTTACCAATTAGACTAATCCTCCTCTGCAATTTTTAAAGAACAGGTTTCAAAGATAGCGCAATCCAGCAAAAAAACCAGAAAAAAATATTCTGGACGATTTTTCTGGCGGAGAGGGAGGGATTCGAACCCTCGAGGGCTGTAACACCCTACCCGCTTTCCAGGCGAGCGCACTAGACCAACTATGCGACCTCTCCATCATAACCTATGAAACAGCACGGAATTTAGCATTCTCTTTTTGATTTTCAAACACTGTTCTTTACTTAAAAGCTTGGGTTATCGTTGATATTATACTGCACATCTTCTCATTCATTAGCTATTGCCATTCTACGCTACCTTTTTGTAAATTACCATTACAGATTTCTCAAAAAATTGTTGCCCGTACCGACGAACACCGTTTGATGTGTACTTGCACTCCAACTCATTTATTACCCTGATTTATGGCGAAAATTTTATATGAAGCACTCACTTTTGACGACGTTCTGCTTGTTCCTGCATACTCTCAAGTGCTCCCAAAAGAGACCAATACTGAAACTCTGCTGACCAAAACCATTGCGTTGAAGATTCCTCTGGTGAGTGCCGCAATGGATACCGTAACAGAAGCGGGATTGGCTATTGCGCTGGCTCGTGCTGGCGGTATCGGCATTATCCACAAAAATCTCTCGATTGCCGAGCAGGCTCGCGAAGTAGCAAAGGTGAAACGATATGAGAGCGGCATTATCCGCAAACCCTTTACACTGTATGAAGATGCAACCATGCAGGATGCGCTTGACTTAATGCAGCGGCACTCAATATCGGGCATTCCCGTGGTAGGGCGCCCAAAAAATGAGAACGATAAAGAGTTAAAGCTGAAAGGCATTGTAACAAATCGCGATCTTCGTATTCGCCCAAAACTTGATGCGAAAATTGCCACTATTATGACCAGTAAAAACCTCATTACGGCGCATGAGGATGTTGATTTGAAAAGAGCTGAGGAGATTCTGCTTTCCAACAAAATTGAAAAACTGCTCATTACTGATGCCAACGGAAACCTTCGCGGACTGATTACCTTCAAAGATATCCAGACACGTAAACAGTTTCCTAACGCCTGCAAAGATAGGCACGGTCACTTGCGCGTAGGCGCAGCATTAGGCGTCAGCGCAAACACGCTGGAGCGCGTTGAGGCGTTGATTGAGGCTGGCGTTGACGTGGTTGCGGTTGATACGGCACATGGACACAGCAAATCGGTGCTCGATATGGTAACAACGATCAAGCAAAAATACCCTGATCTGCAAGTGATTGCGGGTAATGTGGCAACGCCGGAAGCTGTGCGCGACCTTATTGCCGCTGGTGCTGATTGCGTCAAAGTTGGTATTGGTCCCGGCAGTATCTGCACTACTCGCATTGTTGCTGGCGTGGGAATGCCACAATTGACCGCAATCATTAACTGTGCCGAAGAGGCGGCAAAAACCAACACGCCAATCATTGCCGATGGCGGCGTTAAGTACAGCGGCGACATTGCCAAAGCACTTGCGGCAGGCGCCAATTCCGTGATGATGGGCAGCATATTTGCAGGAACCGATGAGAGCCCGGGCGAAACCGTGCTGTATGAGGGCAGAAAATTCAAAACCTATCGCGGCATGGGCTCACTCGGCGCCATGTCGGAACCAGATGGCAGCAGCGACCGCTATTTTCAGGATGCTTCAAGCGAGGCAAAAAAGTATGTGCCAGAGGGAATTGAGGGGCGCATTCCCGCAAAAGGTTCTCTGGATGAGGTTGTCTATCAGTTAATCGGAGGCTTAAAGTCATCCATGGGTTACTGCGGTGTCGCCACTATTGACGAACTGCGCACCACCACAAGCTTTGTACGCATCACCTCAGCAGGCTTGCGCGAGAGCCATCCGCACGATGTCAAGATTACTAAAGAGGCACCGAATTACTCAACGTCAATGTAAGACTCGCGCAAAAGTACCGTTTGATTGAGCATGGGAGCCGCAACACCTTACTGCGGCTCTCCCTGCTACGAGCAACTGCGGTCGTCGTCAAGCGTGTTATTGCCTGGCAAATTGCTCAGGAAATGAAAGCACAGCATCGGACGCTATCGTGTTTTGAAATTGTCGATTAGTTTATTGATCGCCCCATAAAATTTGGTAAATGCGATTCGACGAGTTAGCTTCAACGATTGGGTTTTCTCCAGGTTTTTTGTGATCGAATACTGTAAAGAAACGCAAAAGCAGATAATCAATCCGTAATTTTTATGTGCGTATGATGGCAATCAGTGAAGGAAATATGCGTCAATTGAGGCTCCATTTTGAGGGAACGGCGACTCAAGCACATACCTTGCCAGCATCAGCACTGGTGCAAGCGCTTTCCCACTTTCAAAGGGTTGTTCATCTTCTTGCTATGGCTGAAGAGGGTAGAGAGGTTCAGCAACGAGCCCGAGTTACACGGGATATAGAGCGGCGCTTTCCTGTCATGTGCCGACCGCCTGAAGAGGGTGGATATGCCCAGCCTGTCGAGATTGGAGACACCTCCCATCAGCTTTTTGATGAACAGTCCGTTGAGGTCATTGCTCGAAAGACTTGCCAAACTCTTGATGCCGTTAATTCCGGCGAATCAAAAATACTGGCACAAATTGTCCCTGATACTTTTTACCGTCGCAGTATTCTGTCTGAATTAGATGCAATGCAACCCGTCCGACACTCAGGAGTTGTTATAAGCATTGAAGATTTCAGACAAAAGAAAATTCTTGATGGAGGAACGGCGCAGGAGAGGATTAAACATCTTTTAGCACCGCAAAGCAGCGAAATATCTCCAGCGGATTTGGGCTATGTCACCGGCACCTTGATTGAGATGAAATTTAATGAGCGTCGCCTGAGCCTGAAGCTTCTCGAATCGAACCGCTCACTTACGGCCACTTATGGCGAAGATTTTGAGCTGGTTCTGCTTGCTCATCCGCGTGAACTGATTCAGGTTCATGGCAATATTGTCTGGAATGAGGATGGAAGCCCTCATTCCATTTCAGATGTCGATGAGGTGCTTGAAATTGATGAGAGCCTGATTGAAATTCTTTTTGTAGAACTGGACGGAGCAGTTCTTAAGCCAAAGGTCCCGCTCGCATCCTATGTTTCTTATGACAGGGATACCCTGTTGTATGAAGCAAATGGCCCTTTTGATATTCTTTTGAATTCAGTGACCCGGCCAAATCTTGAAGCGCAGCTTTATGAAGAACTTGCTATGCTTTGGAGTGAGTATGCAAAGGTGGAGCCAGGTACGTTGACCAAAGATGCACAGCAATTGCGTCAGGAACTTCTCGATAGCTTTGCGGAGGAATCCAGTGCCAGTTAAAAAACGAGATGTTGAAGCATCCCTTGAACTCAAAGGATTCAAAAGAGTCGAAGGCGATCACTCATTTTTCATTTACTATTCCGAGGCTCATCAGAAAAGTCGTGTCAGAACGAGAACGTCTCATGGAACGGGATACAAGGATATTTCCGATAATCTTGTGTCGAGCATGGCCAAACAATGTAAGCTGACCAACAAGCAATTTCGCGATCTTATTGAGTGCCCACTCAGCAGGGCTGAATTTGAGAAGATTCTTGTTGAAAAAGGTTTTGTTGAGCCTGATTGAATTTATAGTCATCTCCTTTTTTCACTCCCGATTGCGCTGATTCAGGATTTTCCATCACGACCCAAAACCCATACACCCACCACCACCTTGAAGAGCCATCACACCATTCTCCACGGCGACAGCCGAGAGATGAACCTCCTCGCTGACAGGTCTGTGCACTTTGCCATGTTCCCTGAAGAGCTTCCGCACCGGCTCATCAAACTGTTCGCCTTCCGTGGCGATACGGTGCTCGATCCCTTCATGGGCAGTGGATGGAGCACAAGCGATACAGCGAAACCAGCTTGCAAAAAGTGTTAAAACATGCACTCGATAATGCAAAAAATCAAAAAACCAGTAACGCTTTCATTGGTTGCGGCGCGCTTATGCAACACATTTACTGGGAGCAGGAACTGATCTACGATACATACAAGAGTTAGGGCATAAGAGCAGTAAGACGACGGAAATCTATACCCACGTATGCGAAGCACCTTGTGGTAGGATATGGTGCATAGATAAATGAGTTACTGGTAAGCGTAAAAAAATATACAGATTGATTTTGAAGCTTACCTGCGAAAACATC
>CAIQSY010000059.1 GCA_903874585.1 uncultured Chlorobiaceae bacterium
CCGCCAAAGTGTGCAACCGCGTATCGAGATAATCCGGTCCGCACTTGAACGGCTGTACCGCAAGCCCACGCTCAGCAAGCATCCGCAGCAGCGCCAACGTGATAGTCGTTTTGCCAGAGCCGCTCGATGGGGCGGCGAGAAGAAAGGCTGTGTGGTTGTGGTTCAACGTATCAACGTGCTAAATTTTTGTAAAACTTCATTAACAGTTATTCCAGGTAGCTTACACACATACTCTGCTTGACGCGCTTTCCAATCAAGATTTTTTACCTGATCTGATAAAATCGCACCTTTGATTTTCAAACCATCAGGTATCAATACTTCAAATGGATAGCGTTTAATCTGACTCGTTATTGGGCAAACAACCGCTAAGCCAACTTTTCCATTATATGCAGCGGGAGATAAAACTAATGCCGGACGACGACCTGCCTGCTCATGCCCAGCTTGAGGATTGAACATGAGCCACACCACATCACCTCGATCAGGAATATATGCCATAGCTTCACCACACTTCGTTTCCAATGGCATTCCCTGAATCAATCTCCTGATGAATATTGCCAGTTTGAACGCCAGATAGCAGCTCTTCCAATGTCCATATCGGTTTTGGAACTGACGTAATGACAATTTGACCGTCAACAAGCGATAGGTCAACGATTGCGTCATTACTTAATTGAGCGCCATTCGCAAAAGCTTTTGGTATTCTCAAAGCCAAACTATTGCCCCATTTTTGAACTTTTGTAAGCATAAATACCTCTCATTTTGTAAGCATTTCCAAACCAGCAAGCAACGTTTCCGGCGCAATGTCCTGTTCATGTGGCCACGTTACCGCACCAAAAAGAATCCCTGCTTGATTGAAATAATGTTTATCGCGAAGCTCACGAAACACGCCTCGTTCCAGATACGGTTTAAGATCGAAGATTCCTTTCCGACCATCCTCAATCTCAACATATAGCCGATAGTCGTCTAATGGTTTTACCATTTTTACATCCCAATACATGGCATTTCCTGAATCAGGTTAAATGACGTATTCGACAAACCCTCATGATGAAATTCTTTTTGCCATTTCAATAGCAAATGATGGCATATTGCTCATATTCAGACTTCCAAATGCCTCCGCCCAACTCAAGATTTTGTGAGTCTCGCTCTTCTCTTTCTTGAAAACCAGAAACATAAAATCAGTCTTAACACCTAAAAGCTCTTCCATCATGTATTTTTGCAGTTCCATTTGCCCTACACACTCCTTCTCTCGCTCCTTGAATATCGCCTTCTCAACATCTGAGGATGGATATGAACCCTCACCTGATTCATATTTTGCTTCGATGCAGATAGCATGATCCTTGTCAAGATGTATGACAATGTCTGGCTTAATATTAAAAGACCATTTAAACCTGCAAATCTTCAGAAAATCATCGTTATCCTGAAAGTTCTTATTGTACTTCACAATAGACCATTTTCCAGGATATTGCACAAAGTGCTCGGAAGGTTGTCCTCCAACTCCAAATTTCCGATTGATCTCGACAACTGGCAGCTTCAGAATTTCATTGATTCCATTTATTGTCAAATGCTGACGAATAATGTCCTTTTTAATTTCCTCATCTTCAATCTTACTCCAAAGATCTCGGAGATAAGCATACTCGAAATAAATGCCAAAATCAGGTCCCGGTTTCACCGCAAAGCCACAAGTCTTTAAAAATAACTCAGCATTTCCAGGTTGACAAAGTGCCGCAAATAATATCGCAGCGTAATTTCGTTCTTCTCTGTTGATTTCATAATAATTGTGAGCAAGTTGTGCGATACTTCTGATATTCATTGTCGTTGTCTTTTTTGGTTTTGTCCGCCACACGTCATTCTATTATAATACCTTAACGTTTCACCATAGAACAAATTAGTGCTCCAAAACACTCACCCAACCGGATCCGGATGCACAAACGTGTATCCAAGCGCATTCACCAGCTTGTCGCTGTTCACGACTTTAAACGGTGCTGGCTCAGTTGATGGTACAATTGGCAGTGGCGACATGCCTGCCGCTGCGGTGGCTTTGCCGTAATAGTCGCGGCGCAGAATATGATGCGGCGCACAGGCGTTGAAAACTTCGCCCCACTGTTGCAGGCGGATAATCTCTGTGATGATGTTAATGCAATCGTCACGATGGATGAGGTTCATCGGTTGATCGGGATTGGTAATCTCTTGCAAAGCAGTAAGATAGCGCTCTGGATTACGGTCGTACCCAACCAGCCCGCCAAAACGCACAACGGTGGTATCGAAACCGCTCTCCTGAATCAGCATCTCTTCAACAAGCAGCAGAGCCTGCCCCGATGGCGATTCAGGTTCAACGGCATCCTCCTCCTTGACGTCGCGGTTCAGCGATGGATAGACTGAGGTGGAGCTGACCATCAGCACCGAGCGCACGGGCGACTGACCAAGCGCATCAATCAGCGATGAGAATTGCTCGATGTGGTACTCTGCAAGATCTTCGTGGCGTTTGGGTGGTATATTAACAATAAGAATATCGCTCTGGAGAAACGCAACAATATCGTCGCCTGTCATTTCAGGCTCAAGGCGCACCAGATAGGGCTCAACACCTGCATCGCGCAATATTTCGAGCTTATCCTCGCGTGTGGTTGAGCCTTTGACGGCGTAACCTGCTTTCACAAGCGCTTCTGCAAGCGGCAACCCAAGCCAGCCGCATCCAAGAATAGTAATCGTCTCTTTCTGCATTGTTTCTCCCTTTAACGGTTAATGGTGTCGATGAGCAACAATGTACAGGTTGAGCACGTGCAATTCAACACATTTCAGCCCGATATCCCAACGGAATAAGATTCTCCGTTGAGCCAATCCGAACGTTCATGCTATGCGCCACTTGCCGGGAACTCATTGCGCTGTTGAAACATTTGCATACTCAATCACCCGTTGCAGGCAATTGCATACAACTCATTTATTCTGTACACTATGCAACAACTTCTCCCCGAACAACGAACACCATGAACCATGAATATTGATCGGCGTCTTTTTCAGCTCCTTAAAGAGGAACGGACGCCATTTCTTGCATCAATCAGTGCTGGCGTACTTGCGTCGGTGATGCTTATCGCACAGGCGTTTTTCCTCAGCCAAATCATCAACGGCGCTTTTATCGAGAAAAGTGGCATCGAAAAACTGATGATGCCGCTTGCGCTGTTTGCACTTTTCAGCCTGCTGCGCATGGCGTTGAACTGGTTCTCGCACACTGAGGCAAATCGTGGTACGCTTATCATCCGCGAGAAACTCTTTACACGACTCACCAGCACCGTTGCCGCGCTTGGACCGCTTTACACCAAATCGGTGCAGAGCGGACGACTCAGCACCACGCTGCTCAAGGGCGTGGAATCGCTCGACGCTTATTACAGCCAATACATCCCACAGATATTTTTTGCACTCTTTACGCCGTTGCTGATTGCGGGCACCATTCTGCCAAACGATCCAATTTCAGGAACAATATTGCTGCTCAGCGCGCCACTTATCCCGATTTTTATGATAGTGATTGGAAAATCGGCAAGCGCCATGACGGAAAAGCAGTGGAAAACGATGAGCCGCATGAGTGGCTACTTTCTGGATGTGCTGCAAGGGTTGCCAACGCTGAAGCTTTTTGCGCAGAGCAAGCGGCACCACGATGCTATTGAAGAGGCAGGCGAAACGTTCCGTCATGCGACGTTGCGCGTGTTAAAAATTGCATTTCTCTCGTCGTTGACGCTGGAGCTGGTGGGCACCATAGGCACGGCTATTATCGCTGTTGGTATTGGGTTACGCCTTATGGCTGGCGAACTCACCTTTCAGCTTGCACTTTTTGTGCTGCTGCTGACGCCCGATTTCTACCTGCCGCTGCGCCAGCTTGGCACAAAATTTCATGCCGGCATGGAAGGAGTGAGCGCTTCAAAAGAGATTTTCGCGATTCTCGACCAGAAAGCTCCAGCATCCCCAACACCAGCAACATTCGCCCTGAATGAGTGCATTGCAGATCAGCCAATTCATTGTGATAATATCACATACACTTATCCAAACAGCCAAGAAGCGGCGCTTGAAAACATCACCTTAACCATTCCGGCAGGCAAAACAACGGCAATCATCGGGCCAAG
>CAIQSY010000060.1 GCA_903874585.1 uncultured Chlorobiaceae bacterium
CATAATCTTAAATGCGCTCCCACTCAAACTTACTGACATTTCTTGCCTGCGGATCAAAGACGATGCCAATTATATAGCGTTCGCCATCATATTTCTCGTAATATTTCATCTTCTTGATCTGCTCAAGTGGCTCTTGATCACTCACCTTGAATTCAAAGATATAGGTTCGCAATCCAGACTTCAGCGTTAAATCAATTCTGCCTTTGTTGCTCACATCCTCGGCAATAATATCAACCCCGATACTGGCAAAATAGGCATAGAGCACGCTTGCATAAAAGCCTTCATAACTCTCGATATCATTGTTCGTGAAATTATTGTAGGCAATGCTTGCAAAAAGGCGTTTGATGGCTGTTTCCAATCTTGCAACATCTCCGGTGCTGATGATATCAAGCAATTCGTAGCGAATCATATCTTTTTTGGAGCTGCTGGTCATCGAACGCAAAATATATTCGTTGAAACTTATCTGCACTTCCTTGTTCGGGAATCCTAACTCATAACCAACTCCCATACCCAATGGCAACAATCGTTTGATGGTCAAATAACCAGTCTGAAACAGAATCGTCTCCAGATTAAGATTTTCAATATCGAAGCTGTTGACCAGACTTTTATCAACATTGATATTCAAAAAATCAGGAATGAAATAGCTGTTTTTTTTGATCAACTCAATCAAAAAACGTGGAGTGCCGGTTTCAAACCAGTAATTATCAAACACACAATGGTTTTTGATAAAAAGCAGAATATCGAAAGGGTTATAGACCTTATCGCCTAAAAAATTATAGCCATTGTACCAGCGTTTAACCTCATCCATATCGACGCCTTCGAGATACGGCGCAAAAACGGTGTCAACATCATGCTGGGTATAGCCGCAGACGTTACCGTAGTCAGGATTCAGGCTGATGTCTTCGAGATTGTTCAGACCACTGAAGAGCGAGACTTTGGAAAATTTGCTCACTCCAGTAAGAAACGCGAAGCGCAGATACTCGTCGTTCTCCTTTATTTTTGCATAAAAGTCACGCATTCCATCCCGTATAATGAGAGCTTCGGGAATATTCTCAATATTATCAAGAATCGGCTTGTCGTACTCATCAACCAGAATAACAACCTTCTGCTGATATTTCTGGAAAGCTTGTTGAATCAATTCCGCAAAGAAGTATTTCGCTTTTGATTTGTTTTCACATTGCAGTTCAAGCCGATCTTCATTGGATTTGAGTATATGCAATAAATCCTCTTCAAGGTCATCCTTCGAGTGAATTCCACCACTGAAACTTATTTTTATGACCGGATATTTCTCTTCCCAATTCCATTGCTTTTCGATGAGCAGCCCTTTGAAAAGATCTTGCTTTCCCTCGAAAATATTTTTCAGCGTATCGAGAAAAAGGCTTTTTCCGAATCGCCGTGGACGAGATAAAAAAATATATTGATATCGCTCAATCAAGCTACGGGCAATCTCCGTTTTGTCGATGTAGAGATAATCATCTTCGATTATTTTACTGAAGGTCTGTATGCCTACTGGCAGTTTTTTCATAGTCAACCTCGCTTAATACGTTAGTCCATGACGCTTTTCATCAGCAGAAGCGTCATGGATTTATTGCCAGTCTCTCTTTATAAAGGGCACCTCTAAAAATTGACTTTTGAAATGTTAGTTTGATCTGAGGCAAAACCAAGAAATCTTGCACCATCCAAAACATCCATATTCTTTGACATTTTTTTCTCATTAGAGGCGACTCTTTTTGAGATCGGCAAGTGAGATAAATGTTGCGCCCCCACTTGCAATTTTTTCTTTTCTTTTCTGAAGTATTTTCTCATGCCACTCAGGAGTTTTGACTGCATCATTTTCATATACAAGGCTATCCCAAAGCACATCCATGGCTTGCAATCGTTCCGAAGTACTCATTTTCCTCAATTCAGTAATGTTCATCCGGTTCCTCCTTTTGTCAATTTCCAGCGCGATACAATTTTGCCGCCGCATTGGCAGCAGATATAATGTGTATAGCAGTAACGACAAAGCTCAGCCGAGAGGAGGCGCATCGCGGCGACGAATCGGCTGGAACGCCTGGTTAGAGCATTTCACTGCTTGCCACTGGGAGTAATTGCCAATAAATATCGACTATGCGCCCACCCAACTGCGTTTACATTGTTAATATGGTCAAAGTACTCAACCTTTACCAAGTCTCGATCACGCTCAAGCTCCATTAGCTTTTTATTTATAGATATATTGCCGATGACATCATGATCCCTTCCTGGGCCAGATCGAATATTCAAAGATCGATCTGCTACCATAAAAAGTTGATTCTTTTCAATTTGATTTAATTCATTTAATTGAGTGGTAATTGTTTGTTCGAGGCCATTCATTCTTTCAAGTATTTTTCTCTCTGATTCTTGCCCACCCTTTTGAGACAGATTGAATAGAAACAGCGCCAGGATAAGGCTTAAATAAAACTCTGCACTTAAAACTCCATGTGGAGCATGGTCAGCTCTTTTTTGCACATCTCCAGATAACATATCCAGAGATTCCATATCTGACGGTTTCTCATACTCGTCAGCAAGAAGTTCATAGGCTTCTATAAATGTCAGTGCTCCATAGCTATGATTTATTTGTTCCGCAATCCTTGAAAATCCCTCCATTGCAGGACTTGTTTCAAGCGAGCGCAAAGCTCTCAAGGCAGGTGAATCCTGAAGCTGTTGAATAGCCTTGAAAACTGATGATTCTTCAAGCCCCTTTATAGCCTTAATCGCAGGAGAATCTTCTAAATCGCGCATCAAACGAATTGCAGGGGATTCCTCAAATTGACGAATGGCCTGCATTGCTGGTGATTTATCAAACTGACGTATCGCTCTTACGGCTAGCGATTCATTTAGTTCACGCATCATTCTTATAGAGGGAGAATCTTCTATGGCTCGAATTGCACGCATAGCGGGTGAGTCATCCAACGCTCGAACTGCCCTTAATGCTGGACTTTCAAAAGTATTTTTCATAATTAGTGCTTAGACGGAAACTACATTACTCATTATAGATCAATATTTTACAGAGACTTTTTGATGACGAAGATTTCGTTAAAAACTTATTAAACCTGTTGTTATTCTCAAAAATATGCATCAATCAATAGGTTTGCAAAAAACTTCGATGAGAAATCTATTTGTAACTCTATGATTTTTATAGAGAAAGGAGTTTTCGTTCAGACACTAATTAGTAAAACTATATTTTCACCGATCTAACTACCCGCGTAAGCCGTTTGGCTGGCTGAATGACGGCTCCGACAACTCCTTTTGGCTCACCAACATGCCCAGTAAACATCAAACCCCTACTTGGGCAAATCCGGCTTAGGTCACACATGTTATGTCCGATAAGCTCATTTGACAGTCCAATTTTACTATCCAGAGGCCAACGCCCCTTCAGTCTGCTCTTCATGTTCTTCAGTCCAAAAGTCATTAAAGCGTGCGTAGGCAAGCGGAGTACCTAAACGCCGAATGTTATCAGCAAAGTCGATGATCGTACATTCCGAAGTACCTCCGAATTTAGGGCCTCTGAGTCCTCGGCCAATGATCTGTTCGTATAGTAGCTCGCTCTTCGTCGGCCGACAAAGTGCGATGCACTCGGTTTTTGGCGCGTCAAACCCAGTAGTCAGAACACCGTAATTACACAGAAAATCAAGCTTTCGATCTTTGAAATCATGTATTAGTGCGCGGCGTAGAGTTACGGGCGTATCGGCTGAAACTGCTCCTGCTTTTCGACCCTGTGCAGTCAAAATAACTGAGAGGAAATAGGCGTGTTCGACTGTACAGGCGTAAATGAGAGTGGGAGTTCCCTGTGGCAGATTGAGAAGCCTGCGGACAATCATAAGGTTTCTTTTCTTGTCGGCAGCGAGACGCCGTAGAAATCCCGACGGTAAATCTTCTTCCCGCTGCATCTCGCCAAGTTCCTCATCGGTGAGTGTGTATTCTATCCCCGAGCGATACAAAACATGACGCGCCCGAGCCAGAAATTCATGCTCACGAAAATATTGCAAGGGGTTCTTTTCGTACTCTTGCCCTAAATCAGGCTTAATGAGATAGGCTTCAAACCGTCCAACTAACTTGACTGTTTCATCGGTGCTGTTTAATCCTGCACGGCCAGGAGTTGCAGTGAGACCACAGATTGGGAATAGGTCAGGGCCGCAAATTTCCTTCGCCCTATCCAGCAATGCATCGTACATCGGAGACACAGCCCTATGTGCCTCATCAATAATAATAGCTCCCGCTTTTCCAAGAATCAACTCCAGCGCCTCGTCTTTCGATTTTATCCGGTTATGAAGTTGTTGGATGCTGGATACAACAGCGCCCCCACGAAGTTCATCTGGTGGAATATTTCGACCTCCGAAAAAACGGTAGATGCGTAATGAACCTTTAAATTCACGTTCCCTCCACATTTGCTCAATACAGGCAATTGCCTGTTCGCACAACTCTTCACTCTGAGCAATCCAGATCAAGTACTTACCCTCAGCAAAGCGTGGTTGCATCCAATCGATGAAGGCTTCAACAGCAACTCGCGTCTTACCTCCGCCAGTTGGGAGAGTAACGACGCAGCGCGTCTTGACCCCATCCCGTTCAAGCACTTCGCACATTCTCTTTTTAAGACTCTCTTGAAAGTCTGCTAGTTTAGGGGGAGGTTGCCTGGGAGGCACATCCTGTATAGTCGGGACTTTCATGCCCCTGTCTATGCCTGCAAAAATTGGCGGGAAACCAATAGCATCGGTAAAATCTCTGGCCCAATTTTTGCCAGAGTGCCATCTCTTTTCCGCCAAAGGTTTTCGCATACGAGACGGTAACGAGATGCCCGTTTTTTGCAACGAATGCCGAGAATAAAGGCTCTGCACCGTATCGTCGGAGAGCCGCTCAAGAAGATGTAGACGCAAATTTCGAGTGTCTGCTTGACTGCCAGTAAATAGTGCTGGTCCATCCCGCTGTATTAAAAGACGGGCTACATCAAGTGGCATTAGTCGCGCCGCCCCCAATGATTGCAATATGCTATTAGCCTGATTGCGCTGTTCTGCGCCGAAGAGCCGCGCCAAGAGTTGGGAAGAAACTTTGTAAGTATTGACCAGCAAATCCGCTGCCCGTTCAATCTCATCGTCAGTAGGGAATATATGCATCGTAATTCTTCATGAATCTTGTTAACTACTGTTGCCCTACAAGCCAACTTGGCATAGTGGTACCTCACGCAACAATCAGCCGATGCGTCGACAATCGGCTGCATTGGCTTGTTATCAATTAAGCTCTGTAATCAAATAGTCACCAGCATAATAGTGCGGAAAAGGGTTGATATTTCCATCCTTCAGATAGTTGACTACATTCTCAAGTGTCTTCTCAGTAAGACTTTTGAGGAATTGTGTTGGATAAATAAGGACGAAACGCACAGGCTTTACGTCTAATGTTACCTCAAGCTCATAGTAAGGCTGTTCAAGTTGTCTTAATTTGCCCATTTCATCGCCTCCGGATTGAAATTGGTGCACCAAGAAATTTCTTAGTTGATACAAAAGACTACTGTGCTTGAAATCATTTAAAGATAAATTGATACCAGTTTCGTTTTTTATTTTCCACTCTTTTATTTCTTCAAATTTTGGATCTTCAGATATCGATATTTGATGACTAGAACGCTCTTGCCATTTTTTCAATTTTGGAGTAACATATTTTCTTACCTCCTCAAGCATTGGGTCTGAACAGATTTGAACAAACTTCCCCAAATGTGGTAAGCTGATGCGATCCCGGTACTCCCATCTTGAAAAACGGTTTAGCATCTCTACAAATCGCTCTTTGTTTCTTCTTTCTGGATATATACATGCAGAAAGAGAATCCAAAAACGATACATATAAAATCTTCTTAAACAACACGTTATTGTCGCCAGAAATCTCATGAATAGATGCGAGCTTCGACTTGAGGTAGTGGTCAAAATTCTCGATGTGTTCAGAGTAGTCTTGAATAATCATACGCTTTCTTGGCTTCTATACTGATAACATTTGAATTCAGCGAACCTGCGCCAGCTTCGCTGCAATGAGTGGCTAACCACCAATTTTGGCAGACAAAATTGCCATTCCTACCTGCTTGGCCCCTTCTTTGACTAGATCAAACGTCATTGACAGACTCTGCTCAGCGAACATCTTCTTCGTCTTTTGCCAGACAGTATCGCTACGAATTGAGTCTAGGAACTCATGCCCAGCCCAAGTCAATTTGTGGGCAAAGAAGTCCTTAACTTCTGGACCCAGTGTTTTGTCCATCTGCCCATTTACTAAGCCCGCCTCAATCAGGAGCGCCATGTGATAGGAGATCTCAGAGGCCCTTTCTTTTTGAAAATTTCCAAGGCGAACCCTCTCGGTTGGTAATGTGCATTCCTCGACTTTTGAAAGGAGTTCCCGAATGGTGTCCCAGTTGCGCTTCATACTGCTCCTCCCGTTGAAAAAATGAACCCGCTTCTTGGTGATGCCAACGATAAAGCTCAGCCGCCCCACGTTGTGGCATCGGCTGGAGCGCCTTGTTCGGCTAGTTCAGCCCAAACTGTGCCTTTTGTATAAGTCGATCATTTTGAAACATCGCGTTCATGTTCGAACCGTCGAAGTTCTTCCACGAATACATCTTCGTTGAGATGCTCGGCATTACTCCGGGCACTCCGTCCATCTTGTTACTGGCCATCTCCTCGCCCTCAGAACCAATGATGCTGACCACTTGAGCATAGGACATGCCTTCTTGAATTTCGTTATAGTTTGCCTTGGTGACTTTCTTTGCCCCACCGATGTCGCCGCACCCGGCGATAAAAAGGATCGCGAAGACAAAAAGCATAAAGGGCGTAAGCCGTGACATTGCGAATTTCATGACGTTCTCCTTTCGTTCGCTGGTTAGCATAAAATAATTAGATGAGTCAGCATAAAAACCCATCCACTTTCCTTGGGGGAACACCACCCTTCTTCAGACAGTGTTCCCAAACAAGGAAAAAAAGAAATGCGTTACTCGCTGTGCACCTGCCCTTCGCCTTCAGGAACGGGAGCAACCCCATCAACAAAGTGCAGCTCGCCATCAGCTTCATCAAACATAATCCGGATAACGCTCCCCTCCGAAAAACGCTCTTTCAGCATCTCTTCGGCAAGCGGATCTTCGAGATATTTCTGGAGCGCTCTTTTCAGTGGACGAGCGCCGTATTTCTGGTCGTACCCTTTATTGACGAGAAACTCTTTGGCGTTTTCATCAAGCTGA
>CAIQSY010000061.1 GCA_903874585.1 uncultured Chlorobiaceae bacterium
GCAATGCCGGTTGTTGAAACCGCAATATCCGCACCACTTTTTTCAAGGCATCCTGTTGCCATTGCTCGCGCAACCTCTTCGCTCACCGCACCATAGGTTTCAATGAGTACTGAAGGAACACCAAGACTCTGCTGTTTTGCATCGTTGCTGTACACCACAAAACCTTGTAAAAAATAGGCAGATGATCCCGACACATCGGTTAACCGACTCGCCACCAGCCCACCAGTGCACGACTCCGCAACCGCAACGCGCAACCCCTTTTCCGCAAGCATTTCGCCAATGCGCTCTTCAAGCGTTACGTCGCTAAGTGCATAAATAAACTCAGACGCCTTTTGCTGAATCGCATCAACAACGGTGCAATTATCACCATCAACCGTTTCACGCTCAACGCCAATGCTACTCACCATTAACGTCACTCCTGCTGCATGAGGAAGATACGCAAGTGTTGTGCCGATGGGCAAAGCATCTTCAACCTCTACAAGCCTCTCTGCGAGCATTGACTCACCAATCCCCACAGTTTTAATGGGCGTATGCCGTATAACGGTGTCGGAAAGAGCCGCAAAATGCGGCACAACCGTCAGCTCCATCATTGCCTGCATTTCAGATGGAACGCCCGGCATCAGCACAAGCGCATGGTGATGATACCTTTCACCGCAAGGGATAATCATTCCGGCAGCCGTCCCCTTGGTATTGGGAATAACGTGCGAACCTTCGATCACCATTGCCTGAGCGTGCAGCGCCGGAGAGATCGGTAATCCATATTTTTTCAGACGCACTGTAAGATTTTGATACGCCTGCTGGTTCAACTCCATGCCTCGACCAAGAAGCTGCTGAACTGCCTTTTTAGTTCGGTCATCGCGCGTTGGACCAAGCCCGCCCGTCACAAGCACAATATCTGCTCGCTCAAGCGCTTCGCCAAATACAACCACCATATCATCTTCACGATCAGCACACGCTGTAACTCTGTCAACTGCCACGCCAATACCGGCAAGTGCACGAGAGATAAACGCAGAATTCGTATTCACCCGTTGCCCTTTCAGCAACTCATCACCAACCGAAACAATTTCAGCACGCATACTTTTTATCAAACCAGATAACTTGCAATACGTAAAATATCAGCAAAAACCCCACCTGCGGTTACCTCTCCACCCGCGCCCGGTCCGCGAACAACAAGGGGCGTAGCGCGGTAGCGTTCAGTCGTAAAAACCACCATATTTTCAGACCCATTAAGTCCTGCAATGGGGCTGGTTAGCGGAAGACGTTTCACGCCGATACTTGCAGCCCCATCTCTTATCTCACCGGCGTAGGCAATCGTCATACCCTCTTTGCCTGCATTTTCAATCTCTTGAGCGTACCACGTATCAATGGATGACAACCGATCAAGAAACTCCGGAACCGGCATGTCACCACGATACTCCTCCGGCACAAGACTTTCGCAAACAACATCGCTATACTCAAGCTTGAAGCCAAGTTCACGACCAAGAATCAGGAACTTACGGGCAAAATCAGCTCCTGAAAGATCATCACGCGGATCAGGCTCAGTGTAACCAGCCTCTTGCGCTCGACGCACAATTTCACTGAATTTGCCGCCTTTGCGCAGTTCATTGAAAATAAAGCTCAACGTTCCAGAGAGCACACCTTCAATACTGATAATTTTATCGCCACTATTTTTCAAATCAGTCAAGGTGTTGATAATCGGCAATCCCGCGCCAACATTGGTTTCATAAAGAAAGCGCGCATTGCTTTTACGCTGGGCATCACGGATGCTCTGATACAATGGCCACGGCGCTGCCATGCCAAGCTTATTTGCTGTAACAACGGAAATATTGGCAAGCAGTAAATCAGGATAACGTGCAGCAACCAAAGCACTTGCTGTACAATCAACAACAATGGTATTGTGCAGATTTCTCTCCTTGATGAGCGCAATATACCCGTCAATGCCCTGATGCTCAGCAGATGTTACGAGTGCTTCCTGCCAATGTTCAAGATCAATGCCATTATCGTTCAGCGCCATAGCTCGCGTATTTGCCATTCCACAAACAACAACATCAAGATCATTATCTTGCTGCAAATTAACGCGATGAGCACTGATTTGACCAATCAAGCTTTTGGCGATAGTCCCTGTTCCTACAATGAAGAGATGCACCTTTCGCTGCGACAAAAAGAACGATTCATGGATACAGTTCAGTGCTTTATCCTCATCATTCGAGTCAATAACAAGGGATATATTCATCTCATTGGCGCCCTGAGCAACCGCGATAACGTTAATGCCATTTTTGCCGAGCGTCTCAAATAACTGCGCTGAAACACCGGGATGACCCGACATATTATTACCAACCACGGCAATCATTGCAAGATTGCGGCGAATCAACAGTGGTTCAATCTGGCGAGCTTCAATTTCGCGCGCAAAAATATCCTCAAGGATTTTTTTTGCTTTTGCCGCTTGTGAGGGTTTAATGGCGAGAGTAATCGATTGTTCAGATGATGCTTGCGAGATAAAGATGACATTGATACGATACTGGGCAAGGCAACTAAAAAGGCGAGATGCAATGCCCGGCACGCCCACCATACCGCTTCCCGACATATTCAGCAACACCACGCTGTTGAGAGAGGTGAGACCAGTCACCGGCAGCGTACGACTTACCTCGGGTGGCGTTACTTGCTCAATACGTGTGCCCTTTGCTGCGGGATTGAACGAATTTTTAATCAGCAATGGAATACCTGCTTTCATAGCTGGCTGGACAGCAAGAGGATGCAACACTTTTGCGCCAGCATGGGAGAGTTCCATTGCCTCAGCATACGTGATATACGGCAAAATTCGAGCATCAGGAACCCGTTTAGGATCAGCACTGAAAAAGCCGTCAACATCGCTCCATATCCACACTTCCGAGGCCGAAAGTGCTGCGCCCAGCAATGAGGCTGTATAATCCGAACCGCCTCGTCCCAACGTTGTAACGGTACCATCAGGTGCTGACGCAATAAAACCGGTTACAACCGGCACACCGTCAAAGGTTGTCAAACGCTGTTGAATCTGCTGCGCAGAAGCTTGAGCATTGACTCGGGCATCAGGATAATTATTATCGGTAACAATCAGCTCACGCGCATCAACAATGGACGATGAGAGCTGTCGTACCTGTAAATAACCACTGACAATTTTTGCAGAAAGACGCTCACCAAAACTCAAGATATGCGCCAAACTTTTTTCAGAGAGTTCTTTAAGCAAAAACACACCTTGCACAATATTATGGAGATCAGCTAAATCAGCACGTATTGCCGCAAGAATATCAGCACGTTGAGCAGCGGCGAACAGTGCATCGACTATCGAAAAATGGAGATGATCAAGCTCATCAAGTGTTGATCGGCAACTACTGTCGCCAACGGATGCTTTCGTGGCAGACTCGAACAAAAGATCCGTTACACGATGAAGAGCAGACACCACGACTATAATTTTCTCTTCAGCAACCGCATCAGCAATAATATCTGCAACTTTTTTTATTCGCGAAGCTGACCCGAGAGAAGTGCCACCAAACTTATATATCCTCATACTTGCGTCCATGCTTTCATTGAAATGGAAAAAAGAGTACGCTGTAAAAACTACTTTGCTGAATATAAATCATTTCCGGCAGGAGTTGTATAAACGAGTTGGATGTTAACCGAATGAGCATAAAAAAAGCGCCCCTGCGGGCGCTTATAAAGTACTAAGTATTTGACGAACTATCAGTTACTCAATGCCTCTGCACCTGCAACAATCTCACTGAGTTCAGTAGTAATTGCCGCCTGACGAGCACGGTTATAGCTGATATTGAGTCCACGAAGCAGCTCTTTGGCATTTTCAGTAGCCGAATCCATTGCTGACATACGAGCAGCCTGCTCTGCCGCATTAGATTCAAGCATTATTTTCCATACCTGAGTATTAAGATGCTTTGGTACAAGCACATCAATAATTGCCGATGGTGATGGCTCATAAATATAATCGCCACCGCTCTCTTTAACCGACGTTGTCTCTGCTGCAATAGGAAGCAAAACTTCGTCTTTCAAATTTGGCGCAAGCACCGACTTGAACTCATTATAAACAACAACCACACGATCAACCTCCCCGCGGAGATACATCCCTGATGCTATTTCAGCCATCTCTTTCGCTGTGTTGAAATCAAGATTCTGGAAAACAGAGGAGTACCCTTTAACAATTTTATACTCTCTTTTCCGGAAGAAATCGAACCCGCGAGAACCTGCACAAATCAAACTAACATTACCTTTGCTGTGAAGCGCTGCATAATCTTCGTTAATAAGCTTATGCGCAAGCTTTATAGCATTGGTATTGAAAGCACCACACAACCCTCTATCGGCTGTGATGAGAATAACAAGAACTTTGTTGACCTCTGAACGACCCGAAAGTAAGGGATTATTTGATGTATCGACTTTGAGCGAGAGTGAACCAAGCATCTCCTTAAGCTTTGCTGCGTAAGGACGCGCCATAATAGCACGCTCTTGTGCTCTTCTCAGCTTTGCAGCAGCAACCATCTTCATTGCTTTGGTTACCTGCTGCGTCGATTTTACCCCTTTGATTCGTACACGTATATCCTTTAATGTAGCCATGAATTACGGGACTATTAATAATTGCTTGAAAGCCTGTCAACCACTCTCTTACGCCTTGTTCTTTTGCTTGAAGGCATCTATAAATTTGACCGCAATCTCTTTCATCTGTGCGGCAGCATCAGCCTCCATTGTACCAGTCTCAAGGATTTTCTTGAGCATATCGTTATGCTTGATTTCAAGCATACTCAAGAACTCCTCTTCAAATTTGCGAAGGAAGCGCACTTCAACAGAATCGAGCAATCCTTGTGTGCCAAGGAAAATAATGGCAACCTGTTTTTCAACCGGCATTGGCACATACTGACCCTGCTTTAAAATCTCAACCAGTCGTGCGCCACGATCGAGCTGCGCTTTGGTTGTTTTATCGAGATCAGAACCAAATTTCGAGAACGCCTCAAGCTCACGGAACTGAGCAAGATCCAGACGCAGTGTACCTGCAACTTTTTTCATCGCTTTAATCTGTGCAGCACCACCAACACGCGATACCGAAATACCAACGTTGATAGCTGGTCTCTGTCCAGAGTTAAAGAGGTTTGACTCAAGGAATATCTGACCATCAGTGATGGAAATCACGTTGGTTGGAATGTATGCAGAAACGTCACCAGCCTGGGTCTCAATAACTGGCAAAGCGGTAAGACTGCCACCACCTTTGATTAATGGTTTCAGCGCATCAGGAAGATCATTCATCTTCTTGGCAACTTCAACGTCATCGGTAATTTTTGCAGCTCTCTCAAGCAGACGGGAGTGCAAGTAAAATACATCACCGGGATACGCTTCACGTCCTGGTGGACGACGAAGCAGCAGAGAAACCTGACGATAGGCAACAGCCTGCTTTGAAAGATCATCATAAACAACCAGTGCATGACGACCCGTATCACGGAAATACTCGCCAAGAGTAGCGCCTGCAAATGGAGCAATAAACTGCAATGGAGCTGGATCAGATGCTGTAGCTGAAATAACGGTGGTGTAGGAAAGTGCATCGTATTTTTCAAGGGTACTAACAACCTGTGCAACTGTTGAACCCTTCAACCCGATTGCAACATAAATACAGAAAACGCCTTTACCTTTCTGATTAATAATAGTATCAATAGCAACCGCTGTTTTACCAGTCTGACGGTCACCAATGATAAGTTCACGCTGTCCACGACCAACTGGAATCATGGAGTCAATTGCTTTGAGACCCGTCTGAAGCGGCTCATGAACTGATTTACGATAGATAACGCCAGGGGCTCTGCGCTCAAGGGGAAGACGAATATCCGTGTTAATTGCACCTTTACCATCGATGGGCTCACCAAGCGGGTTGATAACCCTGCCAAGCATTGCCTCACCAACAGGAATTGATGCAAGCATACCTGTTCTTTTAACGGTATCACCCTCTTTTACAAGATTGGATTCACCAAATAGTACAGCGCCGACATTGTCCTCCTCAAGGTTTAAAGCCATACCCATCACTTTGTTGGGAAACTCAAGAAGCTCGCCTGCGGCAACCTTCGATAAACCATAAACACGAGCAATACCGTCACCAACCTGCAGTACTGTTCCCACATCATAAACTTCCGCTTCTGACTCAAAACCGGCAAGCTGTTTGCGAAGTATGGATGAAACCTCATCAGGCCTGACTGTTGTAGACATATCTTATTCCGCTTGGTTATTTGTTAAGAAAAGAGAAAGATTCTGCTTACCTTATTTTGATAGTTGGAAGTATTCCATTCCAAAAGATAAAACCTGAATTTAATGAAAAGCTTTTAGTTATTCAAATCACTTTCGTCTTATTTGAAACACTGGAGTGGCCACAGTTCATTAAAAATACCCATACACTATAACATACCGGAATTTTGCCCGAAGAAAACAACAGTATGAAAACTGTCAAAGGATTTGCTTCTGCAACCGTCGGCAATGTTGCCTGTGGTTTTGACGTGCTTGGATTTGCCATTACCGCGCCTGGTGATGAGGTAATTCTAACTCTTTCCGACACGATAAATGCGCCATCACCTGTATCCATAAGTTGTATCACTGGCGATGGTGGCGCACTTCCCCTCGATCCTAAAAAAAACACCTCCAGCTTTGTCGTCCTTAAATTTCTGGAGTATATCCGTGCCCACAAGCAGATCGATTTCACTGGTCACATCTCTCTTGAACTGATCAAGCACCTGCCACTCAGCAGTGGTATGGGCAGCAGTGCGGCAAGTGCGGCGGCGGCACTGATCGCCGCTAATGAATTGTTTGGCAATCCTTGCACTAAAATGGAGCTTGTACACTTTGCTGTTGAGGGTGAACGAGTTGCGTGTGGATCCGCTCATGCCGATAATGCAGCACCAGCCATACTGGGCAATTTTGTGCTGATACGAAGCTATACGCCCCTTGATATTATCACCATCCCATCACCAGACAGCCTTTACTGCTCACTGGCTCATCCACATACCGAACTGAGAACGGCGTATGCCCGATCGGTGCTGCCACAAGAGATTCCACTGAAAACCGCTATTCAGCAATGGGGAAATGTAGGAGCACTGATTACCGGATTACTCACTTCCGATTATGATCTTATCGGGCGATCACTGGTGGATGTAATTGCTGAACCAAAACGGGCGCCGCTGATTCCCGGATTTCTGGAGGTCAAGCAGGCGGCACTGGATTCTGGTGCGCTTGGATGCAGCATTGCCGGTTCCGGTCCATCAGTGTTTGCCTTTTCATCATCTGAAAAAACTGCTTTGCAAGTGGGCGCTGCCATGAAAGAGGCATTTATGCACTCCAAAGCACACCTTGAATCGGATGTATGGGTCACCCCAATTTGTAAGCAAGGCGCAAGAGTACTCTAATCAACAACTCATTTAAGCGAAGAACAGCTCAACATGATCTATTTCAGCACTCATAAATCATCAATACCAGTTTCACTGAAAAAAGCCACATTGGAAGGTCTTGCTCCCGATGGCGGCTTATATGTACCTTCAGAAATTCCTCACTTTTCGCCCGAAGAGATAACCATGCTGGAGGGCGCCAGTTTCAATAATATTGCGCTTGCCATTGCAAAAAAATTTATTGGCAACGACATTCCGCCCGATCAACTCAGCGATATGATCGATAACTGCTACAACTTTGAAACTCCTCTCGTACAACTCAATAATAACACCTTTATTGAAGAGCTTTTCTGTGGACCAACACTCGCTTTCAAAGATTATGGCGCTCGCTTTCTTGCCCGCCTGACTGGTTTTTTTGCTGCAGAGGAGAACAAACAAATTACGGTTTTAGTTGCTACGTCGGGTGATACGGGAAGTGCCGTGGCGTACGGCTTTCAAGGTATTGCAAATACACGAGTTGTGCTGCTCTACCCTTCTGGGAAAGTAAGCCATCTGCAAGAGCAGCAACTGACCACCGCAGGCAATAACGTCCATGCACTGGAAGTGCAGGGCGATTTTGACGACTGCCAGCGCATGGTAAAAGAGGCGTTTGTCGATCCAACATTGCACAAATCGTTAACACTCACTTCAGCAAACTCAATTAATATATCGCGGCTTATTCCGCAATCGTTCTACTATGCTTGGGCAAGTATGCAACTCAAAGAGAACTATGGTTGTAATAAATCTCTTTTTTGTGTGCCGAGTGGTAATTATGGAAACCTGACCGCTGGCGTACTCGCAAAAAGAATGGGCTTTCCGATCAGCCACTTTATTGCCGCATCGAACGCTAACGACAGTGTAACCCGATATATTGATGATGGGCGATATGAGCCTCGCCCAACAATCACCACGCTGTCAACCGCTATGGATGTTGGCAATCCAAGCAACTTCGCGCGATTGAGATATCTCTACCACAACGATCACAACGCTATGGGTAACGATATTTCAGGAATCTCGATATCTGATGAAGAGACGACGGCAACCATAAAAGCTGTCTATGAGCGCTTTAACTATATTATGGAACCGCATACCGCCGTCGCATTCCGAGCGCTTGAACGCTACAGAAGCACTGCCGACCATGATAATGCGCCGGGTATTGTGCTTTCAACAGCACATCCAGTAAAATTTCGTGAAGCAATTGAAGAGACGCTCAACAAAAAAATTGAGATTCCTGTACAACTCCATGAAATGATGGAAAAAAAGAAGTGTGCCTCCCTGATCAGAGCCGATTATAAAGAGCTCGCATCCTTTCTTAACGGGCTTGATCAGTAATTATCGTATGACCATATCGAATGAACTTCAGAACGCTGGTTTTTCTTTTTATCCTGATACCGATCACCTTTTTCGGGATACTGCTGACACTTATCCTCAACGTTATTGATCGAAGCGGCAACAGTTTTCACAAGGTTGCCGCTTGGTGGGGGCGGTTATGCGCCAAGCTTTTTGGCATATCTATTGAGGTTATTGGTCAGGAGAACTACGATTCCGATCAACACTATCTTGTCATCAGCAATCATGCCGGTATGGCTGATATCCCTCTGCTACTTGGCGTCATGAAGCTGAATCTGCGATTTATGGCAAAAGAGGAGCTTGGCAAAATACCGCTCTTCGGACGTGCACTGAAACAGGCTGGTTATGTGATGATCAAACGCGGGCAAAACCGAGATGCACTGCAAAGCCTTTTTGCTGCCATAGAACTGCTTAAAAAAGGGCATTCCCTCCATATCTTTCCTGAAGGAACGCGCTCACAAACAGGAGAGCTGCTACCATTCAAACGAGGAGCTTTTCGAGTTGCTGAAAAAGGTGGTGCCCCAATACTGCCGGTTACCATCATCGGAAGCCATCTGATCACACCTAAAAAAAGCCTGAAGATCAACAAAGGCAAAATCAAAGTCATCATCGACAAACCATTAGAGCCATCAGCGTTCAACAATATTGATGATTTGATGGCCGCATGTTCCAAAGTAGTAACCGCGAATTTCAATCGCTACAGGAGTAACTGAAGAGTTACA
>CAIQSY010000062.1 GCA_903874585.1 uncultured Chlorobiaceae bacterium
CTCCTCATCCTTTTTGATGCCGCCTTCAAGTGCAGCAAGCTCTTTGTGGAGATGGTCACGTTCACTTTTTTTGCCAAGCCGCAACCCTTCGCTGCTTTTGGAGCTGCCGCCAAAAAGCACGCCCATACCTGCAAAAACCTCACCATTCAGCGTGATAAAAACGCTGTCGGGATGGTGCAGCGCAAGCTCTTCAGCCGTGGCAAGATTGTCAACAAGGTAGCTTTTGCCCAGCAACAGCTTGAGCGCATTGTGCAGCTCCGGCGGGCAGGTGATAGCGTTGTGCGTTTTGGTTGCGCCGTTGATGTCGAGGTAATCATCCTCCTCTTTTGGGGCGATAAGCTCCAGCACGAGAAAATGCAGCTTGCCCTTTTGCGAACGTGCCAGCGAGGCAATGCCCGCTTTCGCCTCGTTAAGCGAGTGGCAGACGTAGTAGTTCATACTCTCGCCCAACGCAGCATTCACCGCTTTGCGATACTTGCTCTCCAGCGAAAGCAGGTCAGAGAGGCAGCCAAGTCCCGCTTTGCTGCCAGTCTGCTTTTCGAGAAACCCGATGCCTTCCGGCATTCCCTCAAAATTATCGAGCACAGCGTTGGCAAGCAGCATCTGGTTATTCGCCTTATCGCGAGCGGAACGCTGGCGAAGCAGCGACTCCTTCTGCTCCTCGATCCGCTGGTTCACCACCCGTTGCCGCTGCTGCACCTCGTTGTCGCGCTGGCGTGCGTCGGCAATGGCGTTTTTCTTGCTGGCAAGCATCTCCGCAAGCGAGGCCTCCTCACTGCCGAAGGAGTTGAGACGCTCCAGCAATGTCATCCGTTTGCTCTCAAGGCGCTCAATGGTGGTGCGGAGATACTCTTTTTTCGATTCGAGACTCTGCTTGGTTATTGCCAGATGGTTCGCGGCGCTCTGCTCTTCGGCGCTCTGTTTCCGCTCTTTCGTCAGCTCATTGCGCTGTTGCCCAAGCGAGGCATGAAGCTGATCGTGCTCTGCGGCGAGATTCTGGAAGGCGAGAAGCAGGTCGTTGCTTTTTGACTCGCATGGCGTTTTGCGTTGCAGCAGCTCCTCTTCAAGCGCCCGCTGCTCCTCAATTTTCTGCTCTTTCCGGATGATAATCGCTTTGATTCGCGCCCGATCATTCGCAATCGTTTTTTGATGCTCATCGTGTTGCAGCAGCTCTTTTTCCAGCGTATGAATCTGCTTATTGCTCTCGTTCAAGCTCTTCTGCTGCTCCGACAACCGCTGCTCCTGCTTGAGCAGCAGAAGTTCATGCTCTTCAGCCGCACTATCTTCCGTAGCAATTCTGACAGCATACTCCTGAGTGAGCCGCTCCTCCTCGCTGATGCGCCGCAGCATCGGTTCCAGCTTTTCGCGCAGCTCCTCCATTGCCAGCCACGCAAGCGCAAGATCAAGCTCACGAATCCTCTTTTTCAGCTCCCGCAGCTTTTCAGCTTTACGCACTTGCAGCTTCAGGTTTTTCACCTTTTTCTCAACCTCCGCCAGAACATCATCCACCCGCGAAAGATCGTGCGAAGTACTTTCGAGCAGTTTAAACGTCTGCTTGCGCCGCTGTTTATAGCGGTTTATGCCCGCCGCCTCCTCAAAAAGCTTCAAGCGCTCTTCACTTTTATTGCTGATAATCTCCTCAATCATCTTCAACTCAATCACCGAATAAGCGTCGCTGCCCATGCCGGTATCGGTAAAAAGGTCGAGAATATCTTTCAGCCGGCACGGCACTTGGTTGAGGAGAAATTCGCTCTCGCCGCTGCGGTACAACCGGCGAGTCACCGTTACCTCGGTGTACTCAATCGGCAGCACGTTGCGCGTATTTTCGATGGTGAGCGACACTTCGGTAAGGCTGAGGGGCTTGAGATTTCTGGAGCCGTTAAAGATGATGTTCTCCATTTTGGTAGAGCGCAAAAGCGAGGATTTCTGCTCGCCCAGCACCCAGCGCATGGCATCAACAACGTTCGTTTTGCCGCAACCATTGGGACCAACGATTGCCGTCAGCCCTTTATCGAACTTAATTTTGACCTTATGTGCAAAGCTTTTAAACCCGAAAAGCTCAATTTTTGAAAGATACATCTGAACGATGAGGGTTTAATGATCGCAAATCGTGAATGTTCTCCATCACACGCAGGCACTGCATTGCAGCAGGCACATCGTGCACGCGCAGAATCACCGCACCTTGCTGCAGCGCCACGCTTTGTGCCGCAATGGTAGCCGCAAGCCGCTCGGCAGGCGGAGGTATTTCGCCGTCGGATTGTGTAATGGCGTGCCCCAAAAACGATTTTCGCGACACACCAACAAGTATCGGGCGACCCAGCTCGTGCAGCAGATGCAGCTCCCGCAAAAGCTGAAAGTTCTCCGCAACACTCTTACCAAAACCAAAGCCCGGATCAATGATGATATTCTCGATTGCATGCGTTTCAGCAATCGCTATCGAGTTGGCGAGAAAGCGGCTTACCCGCGCGATAATATTATCGTTGCCGGAGTGTGTTGCTGTGCTCCACTGCATCGCTTCGGGCGCAACTGGCGTGTGCATCAACACCACCGGCGCTTGATATTTGCGACACATTGCGGGAAGCTCGCGGTCGAACGTGAAGCCCGAAATATCGTTGACCATATCGGCTCCAGCCTTGAGCGCCGCCTCAGCAACCTCCGCCTTGTAGGTGTCGATGGAGATGAGTACATCGCTGCATTGGCGCAGTCGGGCAATGAGCGGCGCGGTGCGCTCAATCTCCGCTGCCGCTGAAATTTTTTCCGCGCCCGGTCGCGACGACTCACCGCCAACATCAACAATCGCCGCGCCTTCGCGAACCATCGCCATCGCCTGCTCCAGCGCCCGCTCAACATCAATGCGTCCAGCTTTGCCTTGTAACGCGCCGCCGTCATAAAACGAGTCGGGCGTTGTATTAACAATGCCCATAATTTTTGCTCCCTCTCTGAGGTCAAGCACCCGTTCAGCGCAGGTGATACGAAAGTGGCTTGGGTGGCAATGGTGGTTCATAACGTTGCAAAATTTCAAAAATGATATCCAGACTATACAAACATTGCTATTTGACCATTATTTACTGGTGTCATTGCTTTGATATAACGATCCCATAAATTCAATGTCACATGAAGCTGATACTTTTCATTGAGTATTTGCAGTTCGGTTTGCAGCTCTGTTTTATTTCAATGCAAGCATTAGAATTCTGGCAACCATTGCTATCTGATATAGATAACGAATATATCAGATTTGACCACCCAACCTCGGCATGGGAGCAAAACCCTGCTGTTCATCAAAACACTCTCTGCATGTTCCAACAAAAGCGTCAATGAGCCGGCGGCACATATCGGCATCATCCTTAAAAACAGTCATCCAGATGCTCCAATAAGCATGACCAAGAGCGGCTGTTATAATCGACTTTCGCAATTCAGGAGTATCATGACCGGTCAAATCTGCTTTTGCATCACAAGCAATATTCCACACCTCTCTGCGATTTTCCCATCGTCGGTCTGATCGTGCCGGATCGTTCGATAACTTCGGATTAGTTGTCGGAGATTTGTCTAAACCAGTAAGTCGTATGGTATTGTGTGCTTTCGTTTTCAGCGCATCTGAAAGATTCGCGGATACCCTGATAACACCTCCCTCAGAATATGTTAAGGCAAGAAAGGTATTATCTTTGTGTGGCCAGAGATAATCATCTGGAATAACATCAATATTATTTTTTGTTCCATTGCAATTTGGACAAGCAAGAAGAAAGTTATCCCAACATACCTTGCGCTCCTGCATATCCGCTGAAACACCTTCTGGATGTATCGGTTGAATATGCTCCACTGCAAGTGCTGAATCCAGCTTCATTTCACAATACGAGCAATACTGACCAAGACGATCTATCAGCTCACCACGAGCATTCTGGAACTTTTTGAAGATGATATCACGACCGAAATCATCTTGCGGACAACTGCTTTTGACCACTGGACGCATTAGTTCTCCTGCTCTTTTTCTGACGAACTCTCAGACCTGCCAAGCCCGGCAGCCTCACGCTTCATTTCCAAAAACGCATGATAAGCCATATACTCACTGAACGGAGCTGAGAGTGCATCAAGCTTTAATGCTATAGCCTGTCGTTTCTCAATATCAGCATCGCCTCCCTCTTCCAGAAGCGTGTAATACTCTTTTGCGGTATTATACATTTCCTGATACCGACGGCTTCTTTGTGGCAAAGCAACACCCATAACATCTTCAACAATATCTTCAATTGAGCGACTGCTATATGAGGCAACTGGTGCGGGCAATGCAGCATCAACAACAACATTAAGTGGAATATTAGAAATGACTGGCTGATTCAAATCAATCACCTCCCCAACCGCCATTGACTGAATAATAAATGGTGAATGTGTTGTTGCGATAAACTGAAGTTGAGGAAATACTTTTTTCAGATCATCGACAACATTACGCTGCCATTTCGGATGCAGATGTAAATCTATTTCATCAATAAGAACAACTCCATGTGCCTTTAAGGCTGCCTCTTCACCAAAATGAGGATTAAGGCGAGATGCCCTGTGTGCAATATCGGCAACCATTGCGACCATATTACGGTAACCATCGCTTAGATTGTTGAATGGGCAATACACAGAATCCTTCAACTCAATCATTAGCTGATCGTGCTCAACATCGAAATAGAAATTTTTTGCATCTGGAATACATCCTATCACAGCTTTCTTGACAACATCCAGTGCTGGTATTGATTTATTTTTTTGTAGTGTTGCCTGCTGAAGTGTTTTAAACCACTTCTCAAAAAGTGCGTGATCCGACTTCGAATCAAGACAGTTTCGATAACCCATCAACCGTGAACCAGACTTTCCCGTCTCCACATTACGATGGATATCCCACAACCGCCCGGAACCATAATAAAGTAAAACTGGTAAATCAATATCCTCACCTTGACTGACACACATAAAATCATACATACTCATTCTTATCAAATCACTTGCAGATCTACCTCTATCATTTTTGTAGCGTTTCCACACCAGAGGCTGACCATCATGCAACCCTTCAGCTTCAAGGAAAACCTCTTTTTGAGGCTCAAAATTAAGCAGTCCATTCTTTTCAGTAATCAAGAGCCTTGCCTCATCTTCCTTTACTGACAATCTTCCGGGAGAAACATCCGCACCAAGCAAATAGGTGCTTAACAGCGTTGCTACGGCATTCAGAATAGATGTTTTACCTGTAGCATTATCCCCAATCAACACAGTAAATTCAGGATGAAACTGAAATTCAGCATTATCAAATTTTTTGTAGTTGAATAGTTTTATACGATGGATTTTCATAAGTATTAAAGATTTAAACGGAGCATATTGATAAGTATAAACAGCCACAAAAAGCATTTACCCTGAATTGTTAACCGCATAACGAAGGTAACAAAAAAGCCCCTTTTATAAGGGGCTTTATAACGTTCAAATCAAGGAGATGACGAGCATTACCTCCAGCACTGCACGAACTCTCCAGCGACAATGACATCATTTGTGATGCCGATAAAGAGTTGCACGCGCTGACGCGGTTCGCAAACTGCCCCGTCAGTGATGAGCGATTGAATGGCAATCAGTTCAGCTCGATTTTGCTATCAACTGCATAAATCCATTCACCTTCAGGGCGCTGGCGGTGACCTGTCCATAGCTCCAGCGTTATTCCTTTGCCGGTTGAAACTGGCGAAGTAAAAATCTCAATCTGATAGAACAACTCATCCATCAAATCAGCCCATGCACTCTCAAGAGCTGATGCCCCTTCAGCAGCATAAGCTTCAGCCGGAACCAAATGGCGTGCGGCATCAGGCTGAAAATAATCAGTGATATAAATAAAACTGTCGGGCATGAGAAAACCGCCACGGTACGTCCCCCGCGAACGTTTAACGCCCTGCACTTCAACCCAGAACTCAAGCAGAGTGTCGGAGGTCAACTGCCCATCAGCGGCGAGTTTTTCAAAAAGCTGCTGCACAGTTTCGCGAATGAGTGCCTTATTATCATTCGTCAGCTCGTGCATTTTAAAGTCGGGGGTATGGTCGCGCATGGTTGGTAAAAGAATACGTTGTAGAAAAATCTGAGTCGTTGAATATAAGTTTTTTTGTGTGCAGCTCTTTCGAAAAATTGCCGATGTGATGTATCAGGATTGACGCACCGTGATGCGCAATTTCAGTAATTGAGGGTGATGCTGTCGTTCGCACGCTGATACACGTAGCTTTTTGGTTCGACAATTTTATGAACCTGAAAGCGTTGTGCTGCGCGATTCCATAAATCGGTATCCTCAGCATAATCAAGATTATTGAAGCCTTCCAGCGCAAAAAAAAGCTCTCGCTTGCCGAAAAGCGTGCCGCATAAAATGCACTCGCGAATAGTGATCAACTGCTCAAGATTCCGATAATCCTTCACCATTGTCGGTTCATCGCAAAGAAAGCCACCGGAGAGCAGATCAACATCCGGCATCGCCTCCATCAGCGCCATTCGTGAAGCAAGATGCATCGGCAGATAATGGTCGTCACTATCGAGAAAAGTGATGTATCGCCCAAACGAAGCTTGAATTCCTGCATTGCGCGAAAGAGCTGCCTTCCGATTCTGATGTTTCATGTAACGAATGTTGGCATGCACGGCAAGCAAAGGCACCACTATCTCGAACGTGTTGTCGGAACTGCCATCATCAACCACAAGCAGCTCCCAATTGGTAAAAGTTTGCGCCACAACGCTTTGCACCGCACGCTCAAGATAAGCCGCACGGTTGAACGTGGGCAGAATAACGGAGATATCCGGCTGATAGTTAAACATCATAAAAACCTCATGGACGAGCAGCTCTGATGGCAAAAGCGCAGACCAGCATTCCCGCTACAAGAAAATTTTGTGCAATGGCATTATAGCGCACATCCATCGTCGAGGGCGATTTTATCAAAGGGAACTGCAGGAAAAATTGAGGGATAACAAGCGCGCCCACCACAACGCCATACATCGGTTGACCAATCATCACCATGTAAAGCGCTGCAAGTATTTGACCGAGATTAATCAGCACCGCAGCAATTTTCGCTGCATTGGTCTCTCCGAACACCACAGGCAGCGTTCTAATACCAACCTGCCTGTCGCCTTCCATCGATTTGAAATCGTTGATGGTCATGGTTCCCGTGCTGGAGAGCGTAAAAAGTGCTGCAACAATCAACGATGGCTGAAGTGATGCAAGGGTAAATGCCGGATTGTAGGCAATCTCGCCAGCAATCCACGGAATCATGAGGTATGAGACGGCAACAATGATATTGCCAGCCCAGAGCCGCTTTTTCAGCTTAATTGGGTTGGCGCTGTAGAGATGCGCATTGATAATGCCAATCACCACGTAAAAGCCAATCAGCGGATGAATAAAATAACCGGTAATAACCGAGAGAACTGACCAGAGAGCAATCAGTATCGTGGCATTTTTCAATGAGATACTACCACCGGGTATTGGGCGATTAGGCTCGTTGATTTCATCGAGATCACGGTCGAAATAGTCGTTCAGCATCTGGCAGGTGCCACTGGCAAGTGGACCGGTAAGCAGCATTCCAAGAATAAACTTCGTGCCAAGCAGATCAGCCCAGCCAAAAACGCCACTTGCAACTGCACCGCACAAAAAGCTCCATATCACCGGAATCCAAGTGACCGGTTTGAGAAATCTGATAATCAGTGCGATTTTCGACAAACTTTCAGCGGGCATTGGACGCGCTTGTACCAGCTTGCGCACATTTAACGGGGTGTTGAACTCACCTTTATCCTGCGGTTGTCCTGAATTTCTGGTCGTACGCAAATCGCTCACCCTTGCTGACTTATATTGACGAAAAAGTTGTTGCTGGAAAATAACAGGTAAAATGAAATAAAGGAATTTTACTATGTTTTGAGAAATTCCCGATCGAGTCACTCCCACGAACAAAAAAACATTGATGCTATGACAACATCTCTCGAACATCAAAGTGGCACCGAGCACAACGCCAAATGCCCTCTGTGCGGGCAACCCTTTACCTGCGCCATGGCAACAACCTGCTGGTGCGTTACAAGAACAGTTCCACCAGAAGTAGCAACATATCTTGCAGAACATTACACAACGTGCGTCTGCAGCCACTGCCTCGACAGTTTGATTGCAAAAGCGGAATCCGGCGAAAGCCTTTGATGACCGTTCAAAAACAAGAGAGAACGCTTGCCATAACAGTAATTCATTCATCGGCATATAAATAATTACCGTTATAGTTATATATTCACAAGAGAACAACGCATCATCATCAAAAACGGTCAAGAGAGAGCACCGTTTTGCAGCAGATTCCATTTTTTCTTCAGTTACAATCAACATCAAACTCAATAAAAAGCTTTATGAAAAAAATCGCCGCGTTCATTGCCACAGCACTCATCTGCGCCTCCACAGTCCATGCCGACACGTTTGACCCCACGAAATTACCAGTAGGAAAACAAACCATCTCCGGGAAATATCTTTCCGCAAAAGAGGCGTTTGAGCTGGATACCCAAAATGGTGGCAAACCATTTTTTCTGGATGTGCGAACAACTGCTGAAACTGAATATGTCGGCATCGCTGATCAGGTTGATCTGAACATTCCATACTGGCAGGATAACTCTGGTGCTTGGGATATGGAAAACAACCGATTCTTTATGAGCCCCAACTGTAAGTTTATCACAAAGGTTGATGAGGCAATGAAGGCGCGTGGTCTTGCCCAATCCGACGTTATTATCTGTATATGCCGCTCGGGCGACCGCAGTGCAAAAGCTGCAACTGATTTGACGAAAGCTGGTTATACCAATGTTTACACCGTGTATGACGGCTTCGAGGGCGATATGGGCAAAGAGGGTGCCAGCAAAGGGCGCCGCACAGTCAATGGATGGAAAAACGCTGGTTTACCATGGGGCTATTCTCTCAATAAAGAGCGTGCATATTTCGGAAATTAATCGTACTTACTCCTGAACCACCCAGCACTGGACGGGAAGAGAAAAAATAAGCGTCGCGACCACCACCCGAATCCAAGAAACAATCGGGTGGTGGTTTTTTTATTTTTTATCCAAACCACGAACATCATGCTCTTCCAACTTCCTGATGCCGATATTGCGAGATTTATCGAAGAGGACGTCCCTTATGGCGATATCACAACATTACTGCTCAACATTGACGACAAGCAAGGTACAATCACCTTTACCAGCCGCAACCGTACAACCATTTGCTGCACGGAAGAGGCAGCGCGCGTTCTTGAGCAATGCGGTGCCACTGTGGATGACATGCTGAAGAGCGGCACAACAGTGGAAGCTGGCTGCACCATCCTCACTGCAACAGGGTCCGCAGCGGCTTTACATGCGGGCTGGAAAGTAGCACTCAATCTGCTTGAATATGCGTCGGGCATTGCAACCCGCACATGGAACATTGTCAGCCGCGTTAAAGAGGTTAATCCCGCAATAAGCGTCGTTTCAACGCGCAAGTCATTTCCGGGAACGAAAAAAGTTGCCATAAAAGCAATTATGGCAGGCGGCGCTTTTCCGCACCGACTTGGTTTGTCGGAATCGGTGCTGGTGTTCCGGCAGCACACGGCATTTCTGGGCGGTCTCGATGCCTTTCTGCAAACGGTTGGCAAGCTGAAAGCAGCAACGCCTGAACACAAAATTCTTGTAGAGGCGGACACTGCTGAGGAGGCGCTGAAAATTGCCGCATCAGACGCGGATGTTGTCCAGATTGATAAGCTCTCCGTTGATGATCTTTCAACATTGGTGAAGCAACTCCGGCACAATGCGCCACACATCATCATCTCCGCAGCGGGTGGCATCAATGCAGAGAATGCCGCAGATTATGCGGCGACCGGCGTCGATATTCTGGTGCTCTCATCCGTCTATTTCGGCAAACCGTCGGATATTGCGGCATCCATCGTTCCCGTATAAACACAATCAACCATTAATCGACGATATCGCAAGCAGCAACTCCTCATAACCATGATGTTACAACCATGAGCAACTCTGGCAAAAAAGTGTGCTTTATGACTGGCGCCTCCGGCGTACTTGGCAGCGAAATTGCGCTTGCCATCGCCGAGCAGGGCTACACCCTTGCTTTCACCTGGAACTCATCAGAAGCACAAGCTTTGCAGCTTCTCGAAAAAATCCGCCACATCAGCCCGGAATCGCTTATGATACACTGCAATGTTGCAAAGCACAGCGATATTATCCAAGCATTTGCAACCTTTCGCGAACAGTTCGACGGGCTTGATCTCCTCATCGCCAGCGCCTCAAACTTCTTCAGCACTCCCCTGCCCGATGTTACCGAAGAGCAGTGGGACAGCTTGGTGGACACCAATTTGAAAGGCACTTTTTTTACCATGCAGGAGGCGGTGCGCATTATGCAGAAACAAGATGGAGTATCGCGCATCATCTCCATGACCGATGTTTCTGCCGAGCTGGTGTGGCGAAATTTTGCACCCTACACCGCCTCAAAAGCGGCTATCCAGCACTTGATCAGAGTCTTTGCAAAAACCTGTGCGCCTAATATTCTCATCAACTCAATCGCACCCGGCACCATTACCATCAATACCAATAACGATATGGAGCCACAAGATGAGATGATCAAAAAAATACCGCTCAAACGACTTGGCAATCCCACCGACATTATCCGGACAATTATCTTTCTCCTTGAGAGCGATTATATCACCGGACAGGTGCTGAATGTTGATGGCGGAAGAGTGCTCCAGTAAGTGATACCATGCAAAGACCATATTGTTTTCATATATTATCTGCTCAACAAAGAGCTTAAATTCTATCAATCCTTTTTCAATTTTTATGGAACAGGAAGTACCGGTAACCATCCACAGCGGCAAACCAAAAGACCCAGTGCAAGAGCCGCAGCACGAGCTGCATATACCAAAATCTCTGCCAGAACTGAGTGAAACTTTTGCGGAAGTAGTGTCGCGCCTCAAAGCGAGTGATGCTTCGGCAATGGTGCACAAAGCCACCAATGAAGTAAAAGAGTACATCAAAAAAAATCCCGCACAAGCCATGCTTGTTTCATTGGGTGCAGGCGCACTGGTTGGGCTTTTATTGAGAAAAAAGCACTAACCGCAGCATTGGAATTTTCAGGGAGACTATGACACAACAAAAAACAACCGAGCAGACTCGAAAGAGCGAGACGAAACCGCAGCAAAACGCAATAACAACATTGCTGCATGAGTCCGCCGCCTCTACCTACGAAGATATTATGGCAATTGTTGAGGCAAAAATCGAACTGCTCAAAATCGAGATGACCGAAAAAATCGCCCTTGTTGGCGCAAGTGTTGTCGTTGCAGTGATTCTGGTGATTGGCGCTGGTTACCTTATTACCACCGTGGCACTCCTGGTGGGCGAACTGGCAGGACACACTTTTCTTGGTTATCTTCTTGTAAGCTTTATTTTTCTTTCATGCTTTCTTTTTTTGACCAAATTCCGACCATTACTCCTGAAAAATCTGATTCAGAAAACTCTGTTATCTCTCCATGATTACACAAAATGAACCTTTCATCGCCATTCAAGCACGTATTGAAGAGCTGCAGAGCACCATTACAGAGAAAGAAGAGCAGATTAAAGCGCGAGCAATAACACTAAAAGAGGATCTGCAAGAGAAGTTATCTATGGAAAATATCGTGCGGCAACACCCATTTCAAGCGGCAGGCATAACCTTTGTTGCTGGTCTGCTTCTTACAAAAACATTGAGAGCTCATCACACTCCATCTCTTCGGGTGGAGCACACACAACATCCCGCGCCATCGCATCACTTGTCAGAACAAAGTAAAACAGCCTTCTCCTCCATTGGGTTTGAGGTACTTCGTTCCATGAAAGATATTGGGGTTACCTACCTTCAGCGCTACCTCGAAAAAAAGATCAAACAGTAACATTTTTACGCTGCCTCCTTTCAGCCCGTCGGACAACATTCAAACTTTTTTTGCAGTGACCATACAGCCAAACTCATCAGTGTTGCACATCAAAGAACACTTTTATGTTAATAAAAGCGCAAGAGCGCTTTTTCATCTTGCTGATCCAGAATTTCTCCTGTTATCGGGTTCAGGAATGGAGAGTTTACAACGCTCCGAAACACAGGCAGCTCTCATTAATACGTTTTTGAAACAGCAGCTTGGGGAGGATGCAAAAGCGGTGCTTCCTGCACAGCTTCACGGTATGAAGTTACTGCACGAACTGTTTCACGCCGTCATGGCAAAAGCGATGACACAACAACGACAGCCGAATTTTCTGCAAAACGTCTTGCACGCCTTCAAGGAGGAGATGTCGGACGAAAAATCGACGGAGTATCTCAATCAGTTTGTAGAAGCCTTCCCGCCAATAAAGCTCTACAATGGTGATGAAGTTGTGCAAGATTGGCTCTATGCAGAAGCCAACACCGTGGACGTACTTGAAGAGTCTTTCCTTATCTGGCTCAATAACCAGAATCCGGCACTTGCTCCATTAACACCGTTATTGACCGACGACGTTACCAAAGAGCGTGCTTACCTGAAGCTGATTACCACCATGCGCGGTGCCATGCAGGCGATGGGACCAATTCGGCCGCATAATCTCGATTTGGCTGAACTGCTTATCAGCCCAATCAAGCACGCGCCAAATTCCATTCTCGATCAACTTCGCTTCATTCGCCTGAACTGGGCAGAGTTTCTTGACGACTCCCCTTTCTGGGGCTTACTTGCCGGTGCCATCAATTTTATTGAGGATGAGGACAAGTATCTCTTCTTTGAGCAGATTGCCCGCGAAAAAGCACTCCGTAACGATGGCAAAGAGTTTGAGAAAGAGGCGCACGTTCCCGATTACACGTTTGATGATGCCAACGCGCCAGCAAACTACTCAGTTGACTCTTCGTGGATGCCTGAAGTGGTCATGCTGGCAAAAAGTACCTACGTCTGGCTCGATCAACTCAGCAAACTCTATCGACGTCCAATTTATCGTCTGCAGGATATTCCCGACGAAGAACTTGATACTATAGCCGATCGCGGATTTACCGCATTGTGGCTGATCGGACTCTGGCAGCGGAGCTTTGCATCGCAGAAAATCAAACAGTTGCACGGAAATCCTGAAGCAAAAGCATCGGCTTACGCTCTTGAGAAATATGATATTTCCGACGACATCGGTGGGTACGATGGCTATCAGAACTTGATGCACCGCGCAAAACAGCGTGGCATTCGTCTTGCGAGCGACATGGTGCCGAACCATACCGCAATGGACTCTGAGCTGGTAAGGAACAATCCCGACTGGTTTCTTGCTGCACACACGCCGCCTTATTACAATTATTCTTATAACGGACCGAACCTCAGCAGCGATCAGCGTTACGGCATCTACCTTGAAGATGGTTACTGGAACCGCTCCGATGCAGCGGTGACGTTCAAGCGCGTCGATTACATGAC
>CAIQSY010000063.1 GCA_903874585.1 uncultured Chlorobiaceae bacterium
AAGCTCCTTTTTCAGGCGAACATCCTCTTCAGCGCTACAGCCGCGTGGTGCCGTGCCCTTCATCGGCATGGTTTCGATAAGGGAACCACGTTTCTCAAAAAAAAGCTCAGGTGAAAATGAGATGATGGTACGGGTGCCGCAATTGAGCAGCGCTGTGTAGGATGATGGTTGCGAACCGCGTAATGCGGCAAAAAGCGCGAGTGCAGAGCTGCTGAAGGTGAAGCGATAACGTCCGGTAAAATTGACTTGATAGACATTGCCCAAGGCAATCTGCTCCTTGATAGCAGCGATGTGACCCGCATACTCACCTTCGGAGAGATTGAAAACTGCCGTTCCCATAGCGACGTTCTTGATGTGCGCAACCTGCTCAACGTGCGCAAACAGCGCTTCGACCTCGCTGAGGGACAAGCGTTCCGGTTCACGATAGACGCCAAACCAGCCGAGTGGCATATCGCCCGTTTGGCGATAACCGTTCACCAGCGTCGGCTCAAAGCCATAACCCACTTCATAGGCAAGCCATCCCGCGAGAAAATATCCCTCATCACGCTTTGCTTCGAGCGTCTGAAAAAATGGCTTAATCTCCGAAAGCGAGGAGAGCCTCACCACCTCCAACGGCTCCGAAAAAAGCAGCGCTCCTCCACCATGCGCTTTGCAGAATGCCGACTCAAGCCAGATCGAACCCGTTTGCGCAAGCGTTGCTGCAATGCGGTGAGCGGTGGCGAACTCCATCATCTCAAAAAGGTTCGATGATGATTGTTTTTTGGAGAACGGTTTCAAGCCACGGCTTCAGCAAATCGGCTGCCCATATTTCAATATCAGGCTCAAACGCGCTATGCAAACGGAGTGTAATGGCATTGCCCTTGACATTGACAGTAATGTCCTGAATATTCTGCCGATGACCACGTTCAAGACCGTTGGCAAGACGAAGAATTCCGGAAAGTACATCAACCGCCCGTTTATGCGCAGGTTTAAGCTGACTGTACGCCACTTGTTTTTCAGAAGGTGGAGATTTGCGATGATAACGCACCACATTGCCGATCATGGCAATTTCGGAGGGAGAAAAGCCTCGAAGTTCGCCATTCATAACAATATACTGGCCATGTTTATGGTGCGATGAAATGGAGATAAACGTCCCGATATTATGCAGCAGCGCCGCATATTCCAGCAACTCGCGATAATGCGCATCAAGCTTGTGGTGCAACGCAAGTTTATCGAACAACAGAAGAGTGAGCCATGCAATGTACTCGGCATGTTGGCGGTTCCAGTCGCAACGGAACCCAAGCTCATACACGCTTTCACGCCGGATATCGAGCGCAAGTTCATGCTCGGGCGTCTCAGGCGTCTGGCAATTGCGTTTGAGATAGTGCAGCACCATACCTTCGCGCAGGGCTGAGTCGGAAATGACAATCTGATCAAGCTTGAAAAGTCTGAAAATCATATCAACCAGAATCAAGCCGGGCACAATCAGGTCAACACGTTTTTCATCAAGACCGGTCATCTTCTTCCTCTCAGCAGTGCCAAGCGGGAGCACTGCCTTATACAATGCCTGAAACTCTTTACGCGAAAAAGTGCTGTTATTGAGAGAACCCTCAATCGCTCTGCCGTGCATAGAGTGAATCATTCGCGCAATATTCTGCGCCGTTCCCGATGAAGCAACCGCACGGCACACCTTGAGTTCCGCAGCCTTCTCCACTGCAGAAACCAGCTCCGCCGCAAAAAATTGTTCAAGCATCTTGATTTCGTGCAGTGCAATCGGCTCCGTGGTCACAAAACGTTCACGCATTCGCGCCACGCCAATTTTACGGCTTTCGAGAAGCTGCACGCCGCTCTTATCCACCAGCACAAACTCCACCGAACCACCGCCGATATCGAAGAGAAGATCGGGCGTTTTGCCAACCCGCACCGCATTACGCACGCCGTAATAGATAAACTCCGCCTCCTCTTTGCCCGAAATCACCTTCACTTTGAGACCTGTCTCAAGCTTTACTCGACGAAGAAAATCGCCACGATTGCTCGCTTCACGAATTGCGCTGGTTGCAAAAGCAAGCACATGTTCAGGCGCCACGCCATGTTGCGCCGCCAGCACAAGAAAATTCTTCAACGCCGCAACGCCCGCCTGCATCGCCTCTTCATCAAGCATTTTCGTTGAAATACTCCCACGCCCAATGCAGATCATATCTTTAACACGATCAATCTCAACAATCCCCTTCTCTTTGTTCTCTTCCACAATAATCATGTGAAAAGAGTTGGTGCCAAGGTCAATGGCGGCTATCCGTAA
>CAIQSY010000064.1 GCA_903874585.1 uncultured Chlorobiaceae bacterium
AGCGAAGCTAAAAAGCAGGCGATTATAGCCCGCGCTGCAGCAGGCGATTTGATATCAATTGCGGGATATAAAGTGCTGAAATTCAGCGATCTTGACGGATATAAGTACCATTTTGAGGGTGGCTGGATGTTGATTCGCGCATCGGGAACAGAACCAATTTTACGTATTTACTGCGAAGCTGACTCACAGGAAAAGGTTGACAAAGTGCTCGCCTTTGCCTCCAAGCTTGCTTGAAAACAACACATATCGACCTGAAACATCCGGCAATGGCATCCAACGATGAACTCTTTAGAAGCCTTGTTGCTGAACATCAGGAGATGGTTGTCAACACCTGCTATCGTTTCGTTTTTAATCGGGAAGATGCGGAAGACCTTGCACAAGACGTTTTTGTGGAGGTCTTTCGCTCACTTGAGCAGTTCCGTGAAGAGTCCAAACTCTCAACATGGATTTATCGGATAGCCGTTACCAAGTCTCTGGATCATCTCCGCCGCATGAACCGAAAAAAACGGTTCACCTCTTTGAAACGAATTATCGGCATAGAAGATCCTGCGGACGACATTCCAGCCCCCTCGCGCAATAATCCCGCTGAAGCCTGTACAGATAACGAACGAGCGCAAGTGCTTCAAAACGCGCTGAATACCCTGCCTGAAAGCCAGAAAACAGCATTCCTGCTCAGTAAGCAAGAGGGATTCAGCAATCAGGAGATTGCCGATATTCTCAAAACGTCGGTCTCCTCCGTCGAATCGCTGGTGCATCGCGCTAAAAAAAATCTCCACGCTAAACTCTACAACTATTACTCCGAACAATAATTTTTTTCATTAACCACCACAAGCCACCACAAGTTTTTATAAACGTTGTCGTCCTACGTTATGAAACAGGAGAATATGATGAAACAGCATAATGACAACATAGAGGCTGAAATCAGCAAAACCATAGGGTTGCTTGATGAGATGCAACCACTCAAGGTTGATCATTTTTTTCGTGCTCGATTGATGCAAAGAATAGAGCAAGAAGAGACTCAACAGCAGAGAAGAAAAAACCTTGCCTGGCGCGTTGATTACAAACTCGCTGTCATGTCACTGCTCTTTGTCATTAATCTTGGCTCAGCGCTTGTGTCGATGCATCAAAGCACAGAACAATCGACCACAAGTATCAGTAAAGCGCCCGAGAATCAGAGTGATGATTATGCAACGCAGGAGTTTGCTTATTACGATCAAACCGCCTCGTATGAAGATCAGGCACCTTGATAATTTGCGCTTTTGAAATAACAACAAAAAATCAAAAAAAAGGAGAAATGATGAAAAAGACAATGATACTGTTGACAACCGCCGTACTGCTTGGATTCGGCACCGCATCAGCAGCACCAGGATGCGCATTCATGGGTGGAGGATTCGGTGACAAAGGGCATGGCTGTGGCGTAAGCATGATGGAAGAGCGTCTCGGACTGAGCGACCAGCAAAGTGAAAAAGTTGAAGAGTTGCAGTCAACTCACTTCCGTAAAGTATCCGCCGAAAGAAGGGCATTTGCTGCGCTGGAACGTGACGTGCAAACCGAGTCGATGAAAGCCAAACCGGACAATAAAAAGATCGACCAGCTTTCCGAAAAAATCGGCAAACACTATGCAACATTAGTACGACTGAGAAGTACTCATATGGCCGAAATTGCAGCAATACTCACACCTGCTCAACGTGATTCAATGCGCAGCATGATGGGTTCACGACCGATGAGGGGTAATGGCGGTATGATGATGATGCAGAACATTCAAAAATAAGTAATTAACCCTAACGTATGAAAAAGCAGGCAGACTGCGTTGGTGTCTGCTTTTTTATGCAAGGGAGAACCTGATCAGATAATAACCATGAACTTTCTCGCATCGAAACGCCTTGTGACAACAGCATTCGCACTACTCGTTGTGCTGAATATGGTACTCCTCGGCGTTATATGGTGGCAGGATACTCAGCGCTCACTGCCGACAATGCACCATCGCCTTTATGGTGGCAGAATGAATATACTACAACAGCCTCTGAAACTCAGTGCGTCACAACAGGCTGAGTTTCAACAATTGCGCCGTGAACACTTTCAAAAGGTGCAACCAGAGATGGAGAGTATTGCAATCTTAAAAGCCTCGTTAGTTGAAGAAGCACTGAAAACGCAACCAGACATAAAGAAAATTGATACTCTTGCAGCAGCAATAGCCACCACCACCATACAATAGAGCGTGAACTTGCTCTCCATTTCCATGAACTCGCCAAAGTATGTACACCAGAACAGCGAGATTCATTAAAAACCGTACTGACGCGCATGACTGCACACATGCACGCAAGAAAAATGCAGCGAGATTTTCGCCAATAACCGTGGCAAAAGCAGTGAGAGTTTTCTTTCAGAAATAATGTTGGAGAAGTGACTCAGTGACGGTTGAATTTCTGCCCGACTCGAACAGTAACCAACAAAACCTCATGGCGAAACAGCATTCCCGCAAGAACAAGGTAGAGCACTAAGCCGCTGACTTTTGAAGCCACAACAAATGAAGGGATCAGTTGATGCGCTGTTGTGAACTGCAGAAATGCCAGCACAATACCAGCAACAAGCAGCATCGAGAGTTTAAGCCCATCGTGGTGTACCGGAAAAGATCGCAATGAGAACCATCCCATCACCATGCACATTACCGCTGTTCCTGCAACAATAGCATAAGCTGCCCCATCCATCCCGCTCAGCGGAATAAACCACCAGCAAAAAAGTGCCGTCACCGCCGCGCCTGCAAAGGTAACAACAGGAAGATAACGAGTATTGCCAGTAATCAGTAACCCAGCCGAGAGGTTGGTCGAGATCATATCGAACACATAGCTGAGAAAAATCCATGGTAGAATCGACAACCCGATCCAGTAACGGGGTGGCAACAAATAAAAGCTATCAGCATAATGATAGCGCACGAGATCGGGCACAAAAAATGTAGCGGCTAATGCCAGAAACATGGTGATAAGTGTTGAAATACTGAGCACATGCTGAAAAAGTTTTTTGACTTCGGGATCTTTAGCGTGTTGCAGAAAAAAGGGCTGCCACGCAAAACGAAACACTTGAATAACAAGCTGCAAGACCACACCAAACGCTGCAATACGGCCATAAATACCAACAATATCGGATGGCTGATACCCTGCACCATAAATACGCTCAATCTCTGCGGGTGAAATGCGGATTAAAATGTTTCGGTCAATCAAATGAATCAGCAAGCCAGCAATACCTGTGGGCACATAGGGCAAACCAATACGCAACATCTCCCGCAACTTTTCCCGCGAATAGAGGGGACGCAACTGCCGAAAAACGGGAATCACCAGGATGAGACTCACAAAAGAACCAAACGCTTCCGCAATAAAAACGCCGGATAATCCTGCATTAAAAAAGAGGATAAGCGTCACGGCGCTGACAACCACAGCCACCACTCCGCCGACTCGGGCTAACGCAAACTGTAACGCTTTACGTTTAATACGAAGTTCCGCAAAGGGTATGACCAAGAGCGTATCGAGCCATAAAATCAACGCGGCAAAGCGCACAAAAAGATAGTCGCCCGATGCAAGACCAATAAGTTGTGCAATATCGGGTGCGAAAAAAACAATCAGCAACGCAAAAAGCGTTGAAGTCACCAAAAGGGTGACAAATGCCGTTGAAAAAAGCTGCGTTTTATCCCTCTCCCCCTCTGCTGAATCTGAAACAACTTTAAGGTAAGAGGTTTCAAGACCATAGGAAAAAAGGACATTTGCCAAGGCTATATTGGCATAAATGATGGTTTGAATACCGTTATCAAAAGTGGTGAGTTTATTGGCGTAGAGAGGAACCAGCAAATAATTCAGACTACGGGCAAGAATAGTACTCAACCCGTAGATAACGGTATCTTTAAACAGCAGCTTTAATTTTGAGAACATGCAGCAGGAGAATCAGACAACCTTATGACTATTAATTATTATCACTTGTGGGCGTATCAGAGGTACCATTAGCACCATTAATCATTGCGGCAGCTTTTCTCTGACGAAGAGCCTCTTCATCAATCTGAAAACGACCATCTTTCTGAATAACCGGAATTTTAGCGATGACCTCACGCAAGTGCTCCTGCGCCTCTTTTTGCTGCTGCTTCAGGTTTTCAAGCTCCTCCTTATTCAGCCCAACCGGATTATCTTTGTCGATAAGCGCATCGTGAAAAGACTCAATGACAAGATTCTGCTCTTTTTTCATATAACCAACAAACGTTCGGAAAAGAACAACAAAAACAGCAAATAATCCCAATGCCATAGCAAGAAGAACGAGCCAACTCATGAGACAATAGTTATGATTAGCAAAGAAAATGGTATTTCATCAATTTAGCCGATATTAGCGTTTATAAAAATAGTAACCAACCATCTTTTCACCTATTCTGCAGTGGAAACTATGAGCGAACCATTGAACAGCAAAACCATGAACAGTATCAGCATTGGAAAAGCGATTCTTGAACAGGAGGCTAACGCCATTCTGCAAATGGCTGCGCGACTTGATAATTGTTTTTCGGGTGCTGTGGAGCTTTTGCAGGGCTGTACAGGTAAAATTATCATTTCAGGCATGGGCAAATCGGGCATTATCGCCCAGAAAATGGCGGCAACTATGTCGTCAACAGGCTCAACCGCTCTCTTTTTGCATCCTGCGGATGCAGCTCATGGAGATCTTGGCATTGTCAGTCATAATGATGTTGTTATCTGCCTTTCCAAAAGCGGCACAACGGAGGAGCTGAATTTTATCATTCCGGCACTACGCCAGATTGGCGCAAAGATTATTGCAATGACGGGGAATCAGCGCTCATTTCTGGCACAAAATGCTGACATTACGCTCGATACCGGCATCGAAAAAGAGGCTTGTCCTTACGATTTAGCACCAACCACATCAACAACCGCCATGCTTGCCATGGGCGATGCACTGGCAATCTGCTTAATGCAACACAAAAATTTCACACAGAGAGATTTTGCACTAACGCATCCAAAAGGGTCGCTTGGCAGACGATTGACCGTTAAAGTGGCTGATATTATGGCAAAAGGTGATGCCGTACCCGTGGTTACCGAGGAGGCATCGGTAACTGACTTGATCTTGCAAATGACCTCAAAACGCTACGGAGTGAGCGCAATCGTGAATAACTCGGGACAACTTACAGGCATTTTTACCGATGGTGACCTGAGGCGGCTGGTACAACGTGGCAAAGAATTTTTAAGCCTGAATGCCGGCGCAGTAATGACCGCACATCCAAAAACCGTCAACAGCAACACTCTGGCAAAAGAGTGTCTCAATATTCTTGAAACCTATCGCATCACGCAATTACTGGTATGCGACAATGACAATCGTCCAGTCGGCATGGTGCATATTCACGATTTGATTACGCTGGGATTGTGAAGAGCGAATTGCTGATAGCGCCGGTGGCTTCGACTCCCTTCGGACTTCGCTCAGTGACCGACGCTCAGTAACTGACGATCAACATGGCAATTTCCCATTAATCTTGAACATCCTGATTCAAGACGATTGCAGCAATGCAACCGATACGCCAGCTATACCAGCTGCTTGTTCAGCACTAAACCCACTTGCTATGAGCTTGCGAGCAACCTCCAACTTAGCTTGTTCAGCACCCTCTTCACGTCCTTTCTCAAGCCCTTTCTGAATGCCCTCCTCAATACCCTCAGCTTTTCCTTTCTGAATGCCCTCCTCAATCCCCTCGGCCTTACCCTCATCAAATGCGGTATCAATCACATTTTTCAAGTCGCGATATATCTTGAGGCTATCCTCATAAGCCGCCGCTTCAGCAAGGGAATATTTTGCTATTTCTGCTATTTCAAACACTTTGCTGAATACTTTTTCTTGCAGTCGTTGTGGGCGATCCGTGAGTTCCGGCAGGTTGCGAAGCAGATAGCACCATTTATCAAAATCGGTAACAAGTTCATCAACACTTTTGCGAAACTTTGGCAGTTCAAGGTAAATAAAGGTGAGTTTGTTGTAGAACACTTGCCCTGTTGAACGGTCAACAAGCTTCACTTCGTGGTGAACAACATCACGCGATGCGTGATCCTCATCAAAGATAAAGTCAAGAATACCAACCATATAGACAGGTTGCAAGTGAAAATCCCATGTCCCTTTTTTAGCTTGCTGCTGAATGGGAAATGAGGAATAAAAGACCGAACGATCTTTGAAATAGTTCTGCTTTGCCCGCTGCATTTCGACAATAAACGTGTCGCCGTGCTCATTCGTGCAATGCAGGTCGAAAATAGCGCGTCGGTCAAATTCGCTGCGTCCCGTTTGTTCAGCGGGCAAAAATGAGAGATCGGCAATAATGCCCGCATCGGCAG
>CAIQSY010000065.1 GCA_903874585.1 uncultured Chlorobiaceae bacterium
TAGAGTAAAATAATAGAGATTTATTATTTATAAAACAGAAAAAGAGATAATGAAAGCATTGGTCACCGTTAATGCCATCCGATATTATTAGAATCATACGATCATCAATGCGCGCCCGACAAATCCGCCTTCTCCGATTTGTTGAGTTTGATGAAAAACAGCAGCGGGAACGCAAGAGCAAAGAGTACGGCTATCAGCATAAACGCATCCATGTAGGCGAGATGGTGGCTTTGCACCGTTAACGTTCCTTCAAGGGCGTTCAGCGCGGTGAGCTCTGCGCCGGTGGGGGAGAGTCCGGTTTTGATGGTTGCCATCTGCTTGATGGTGTCCATGCGTGTTATGGCTGCTGGATCGTAAGCGGAGAGGTGGCTGAGCAGCTCCACGCGGTGTTCGGCAACTCGTTTCACAATGTAGGTGTTGGTGATGGCTATGCCGAATGAGCCGCCAAGCTGGCGCACCATATTGTTGAGTCCTGTTGCCTGCCCAATATCCTTGCCGTGCAATCCCGCTACGGCAAGCATGGTGACGGGAATAAAAATGAATCCGAGAGCGACACCGCGAAGGAGCAGTATCCCGAAAAAATTTTCTGCTCCCGATTGCATGGTTTGCTGGCCAAGTACCCAGCAAAACGTTATGAATGCAATCATGCCAACCATCATCAGCTTTTTGGGCGAAACGCCTTTCTGCAGCGCCATACCGAGCGGCATGGAGATAATGCCCGTGACCATGGCACTGGGGAAAAGCACCAAGCCGGTCAACACCGCTGTAAAGCCAAGCAGCCGCTGCACAAACACCGGAAAAACAAAGAGCGACCCGTAAAGACCAAATCCCACAACAAAGGTAAGTACAGCAGCAATTGGCAGATTACGGCTTCGAGTCAGCACGCGCAGATCAACGGCAGGTTCGTCAGTGTGCAGTTCCCACCAGACAAAGGTGATGAGCGATAGTACGGCGATGATGGTGAACAGCGTAATGTAAGGCGTTTCAAACCAGTCTTTTGACTCTCCCTTTTCAAGAATGAATTGCAGTGAACCGATACCGACGGTCAACAGCCCAATGCCTGTCCAGTCAATTTTCGAAATGGTGTGCTGAACTTTCGGCTCCTTGAGAAAGGTGAAGGCCGACCAGGAGGCAAGCAGCCCGACTGGAATGTTGACGAAAAAGCACCACTCCCATGAAAAGTAGTCTACAAGATAACCGCCAAGCAGTGGACCAAAGGTCGGTCCGAGCACAAGTCCCATCGAGAAGATGCCAGTGGCGGTGCCTCGCTCTTCAGGTTTAAAGGTTTCGTAGAGAATCGCCTGTGATGTCGGCAGCAGTGCTCCGCCACCGATGCCTTGCAGGAAGCGGAAGAACACCAGTGTCCAGATGTCGGTGGAGATACCGCAGAGCAGCGATGCTGTCGTAAAGAGCAAAATCGAACCGATGTAGTAAGTGCGCCGCCCGAGAAGGTTGCCGAGAAAGCCGGAGAGCGGAATGACGATGACGTTGGCGATTGCGTAGCTGGTGACCACCCAGGCAACGTCCTCAATGCTGGCGCCAAGGTTGCCGCTGATTTGCGTCAAGGCAACGTTCACAATGGTTGTGTCGATCAGCTCCAGCATTGCAGCCACAATCACGGTCAGCGTGATGATGATTTTGCGTACACCGGTTTCGTAATGAGGGGCAGGATTTGGCAGTGTTGCCGCTACCGTTATGCCATTCTGTTGTTGATCCATGTCAGTTTTTCAGTTCATTTGATGCTTCTGTGCAGCTTGCCTGGTGGTTGCCAAATCTCGTTTTGGTGCAATGTTTTCGGCTTATTTTGCCTTCACCTCAACCGTGACGTTCATACCTGCGGCAAGCGGATGGTTCTTGTCAGGCTTTTCGGTAAAGATGATTTTTACCGGAATGCGCTGTGTGACTTTGACAAAGTTGCCGCTGGCATTATCGGGCGGCAGGAGAGCGAATTTCGCGCCGGTACCCGATGAGAGTGATTCAACCTTGCCTTTGAACTCGGTGCTCGGGTAAGCATCAACCTTGATAATAACTGGTTCACCAATGGCAATTTTTTCAAGCTGCGTCTCTTTGAAGTTGGCAATTACCCAGAGATCGTGGCTGCCGACAAGTGCAATAAGCTGCTGCCCTGGCGCTACATACTGCCCGGGTTGCACATTTTTTTTCGATACTTTTCCTGAAGCTGGCGCTTTAATGCTGGTATAAGAGAGTTGCAATTCAGCTTCGCGTAATGTGGCTTCGCACTTTTTAACCTTTGCCATTTTCAGGGGAATATCAGCCA
>CAIQSY010000066.1 GCA_903874585.1 uncultured Chlorobiaceae bacterium
GTTATGGAATGATCAAGATAACAACCTTTTTTCAAGTCGGTGACGCTCAAAAACGTATCGTAATTACTTATATTATTGAAAGTTAAATGCCGTTAATTTTCTCAACAACCGGACACCAGTGATTATTCATACGAAATCGGCATTATTGATGATAGATTTTGAGTGATTGATGATTAATGTTCAAAGAAAAAGTTATGCAATAAAATATAAACTCACTTCAGTAGTACCCACCGCTCCAACGACAATCACTGTCGCAATCCGCTATGCGTGCAATAAGATATGAACTGAAAAAGCAATTGAGGGAGCGGTAAAGTGGAAATCCCAAGTCGCAATCCGCTATGCGTGCAATAAGATATGAACTCATCAACATTGCGCAGCTTACCGCCAAACATAACCCCGCCGGGGTTATGTGTCGCAATCCGCTATGCGTGCAATAAGATATGAACGGAGCGGACGGAAAAGAGATCAATAACCTTGAACACTCAAGTCGCAATCCGCTATGCGTGCAATAAGATATGAACTCTTGGATAACACGACATTTAAAAAAATAATCAAGTCGCAATCCGCTATGCGTGCAATAAGATATGAACTTTCTTCCCAATGTCGTTCAAGCTGAAACTATCCTTCGAGTCGCAATCCGCTATGCGTGCAATAAGATATGAACGCCCAAAGGGACAATGCTTTGTTCAAAGTCGTAGTAGCAAGTCGCAATCCGCTATGCGTGCAATAAGATATGAACGGAAATGTCACTTGATTTACCAGAATGCAGATGTTATGTCGCAATCCGCTATGCGTGCAATAAGATATGAACGGCATTTTTTAAACGCAGTACTTTCAATCAACTAACAGTCGCAATCCGCTATGCGTGCAATAAGATATGAACAGTACCTCTGGAAACCCGCCCCAGATAAGGGCTGCAGGCGCGAAAACCTGAGGATGAGTAATATTCAGCAATGCCAAAGAGACATTTGACTGATTCTTCCTTTAAAGACAGGGTCATATTATCCAATAATAACGAGTTATCCAATAACCAGAGCATAACTTTTTTTCATTTTCTTGTAACCTGTTTTTTTATAAAAAAATAAATCATTTTTCCACTCATATTGCATCTCCCTCAAATTATCCTCCGGTTTTTTACCATTCCGTCCGATATGGCTCATAAATTGTTCGAGTACCGGCAAGAACTTCGCTCAACCTTACCACCTGTCGTTCAATATGGCGGCGGATGTTCATGCTTTTCCCACTTACCGAATCACGAGACTCCTCCCACATTCGCTGTTCAAAAAGCTCAAGAAACTTTTTCCGTGCCTCGTCGCTTAAAAAGCATCCAGCTTTATCTTTACGGTAATAAAAATCCTTGTTTCGCAGTATCCCCTTATTGAGCGTGTAGAGCGTCAATGAATCAATAATGGTACGGAACTCCTCAACAAGGTCGTTAATCAATGCTGGATTACCTTTGTCTTCGGCATGCAGAAAGCCAATGTAGGGATTGAGCCCTTTCATGCGTACCAGCGAAAAAACATTGCTGTGCAGCAGCGTATAACCAAAGCTGAGCAGACTGTTGACCGGATCCGTTGGTGGCTTGCGTACTCTCCGAAAAGCATTGGTATAAAAAGGAAGCTCTTTTTTGAAAAGTAAACCATACAGTTCAAAATAAAGCGCCGCCGCCTTTCCCTCAACTCCACGCAGCGAAGCAAGATTCTCGCACCTTTTGGTATGGTCGGCAAGGGAACTCATCAGCATAAGGTTGGTATCGAACCTCTCTTTCAGCTCTCCGTTGCTCTCCCATGCCATTGCTCTCCGCTTCTGAATCATGATGCGTGAATTTTTGATTTTTGCTTCAATCATGCGTTGAGCAATGTCAAAAGCAAATGGTTCATCGAGTGACCGCAGGTACTGAAAACGCTCAACCGCCGAGTTGTCGGCAGTCGTAGCTTCCAGCCTGCCAAAATAGCTGCCGTATTGCGACAGAAACGTAACGGGAATGTTGTTTCTCATGCAGTACTGCATAGCCGGTGTGGTGATGGTAACATTGCCCAGCACCAGAATCTGTTCAACACGGCGTACAATAATTTCGTTGATTTGGTTGCCATTTTTTTCAACGCTGAAACGCTCACCATCTTTGCGTAAAATGCTGCCCTGCTCCTGTAGATAGAGCGTATTCAGTAAGGGCGAATAGAGCTTATTGAGGGCAACCCGCTTCTCTTCCTGCCGCAGCCGATCCTCCTTGGCTGTTTTCTCAAGAAATTTCTCCACATCAATCTGCTGCTTTTCAAGGCTTTGCAGCAGTTTTTCGCCAAACTCTGTTTTGAGCAGTGTCTCTTTGGTGACGGTAATGGTGCCAGACTCTCCAGTGTGCAGTTCATACTCATCTGCCCCATTTTCTGCACACTGTTGAGGTGCTTTGCGGAGTTTCAGTTTGCCAAGCTTATCGTACCACTCATCAGGGTGCATTTTGGTTGGCAGCACCAGCGAACGAACAAAAAGATAACCAAGATATTTGAAGCCATCGGCAAAAGTAGTAATGCGTGTTTTTTCATTGTTGAGCTGCAACTTCAGCTCAGCCAGTGCCGACTCCGACAGCTCAAGCGCAGCCTCAGCTCTTGGTCTTGTTTTGCAGAGAATGAGAAAATCGTCAGCAAAGCGCACCAGCTTGAACCCCTCTTTTTCAATGCGCTCATCAAACTTATCGAGATAGAGGTTCGCTAACATCGGCGAAATCGGGCACCCTTGCGGCAGGCCATTAACGTTCCTGATTTTCGGGTTTTGACCATCAACAATGAATGCCGTCAACCATCGCGCAAGAAGCTTGAGCAGCACCTCATCGTCACACAGTTCACGAAACCGCTGAAACAGCAGCGAATGGTCAACATTGTCAAAAAAATTGCTGATATCAGCATCCACCACCCAATGGTAGCCAAGATTCCGCAACCGCTCAATCTCCTGAGCAGCCGTTATGCGCGATAATCCAGGACGATACGCAAACGTTGTAGCGCCAAGCTCCGACTCCACAAGCGGCATCAGCACAATTGCGGCGGCTGTTTGAGCAACCCGGTCCATCACCGTTGGAATCAACAAGGTGCGAAGTTTGCCGGTAGGTTTCAGCATAACCAGCTTTAACAACGGCTGAGGCTCATAAGTGCCGGTCAAAAGCTGCCTGCCAAGAGCGGCAAGATGCTCCTCAATGCGCCACGAATAGTCGGTAATCGATTTCTTGTCGTAACCAGCCATCCCGTCGTTCGATGCCACTTTGTTCCACGCCTGAAACAACGTTTCGGGCAATGCCATCTGGTTGTACAGCCATCCCATGTGTTGCTCCGGAGTTATTGAGTGTTGAAAAAATGGTGACAGGACGATAATCGTAAAGACGGCAATCAACGGATGCGCGATGAGCTGGTAAATTACGTTTTTTTCGTTTTTTCGGGCATGAGTAAAATCTCAATCCACTCCGGGAGCAATGAACCCCAGCACGGCATTTCCATTCAGTGTCTGCTTGTAATGTTAACAAAAATACTGTTTTCTTTTTATTTTGATGTATATTAAAAGTATAGTATTTCGCCTTTTGATGATATGGTGATGTTCTACTGGAGATGTCGATAATCGAAATGAGCAAAGCTTTAACAGATCCGCCCTGATGATTGAACAAGATGTTGAGCCTAAAGAAGAACTCATTGGTACGCCGAGTGATCAGTATGATGGTCCATGGAAAGAGGCGATTGAACACTATTTTCCGGAATTTATGGTCTTTTATTTTCCCGATGCCTCTGCTGAAATTGATTGGTCAAAAGAGCATGTATTTCTTGATCAGGAGCTGCGGGCAGTGGTGCAGGATGCTGAATTGGGAACCCGCTTTGTTGACCGATTGGTCAGGGTGAATGTGCTCGGAGGCGATGAACGCTTGATATATATTCACCTTGAGGTGCAAGGCACAAAGCAAGCAGAATTTGCCCAGCGGCTGTTTACGTATAACTACCGGATTTACGACCGATACAAAAGGCCGGCAGCAAGTCTGGCAGTGTTGGCCGATGAGCATAAGGAGTGGAAGCCGACCTCTTTTGGGTTTTCCGTGCTGGGGTTCAAGCTTGGTATTGAGTTCCCTATTGCCAAGCTGACTGATTACGAAGACAAACTTGATGAACTGCTGGCATCGGATAATGCTTTTGGCCTGATAACGGCGGCGCATATACTGACTCAGCAAACCCGCAAGCACGAAAAGAAACGGTATGAAGCAAAACGCCGTCTAATAAGAATATTGTATAAGCGCCACTGGGGTAAGCAACGGGTGATCAAATTATTTGCTATTTTGGATTGGCTAATGCAACTGCCAGAATGGCTGAACAACCAGATCAGGCAGGAAATTAAAACAATTGAGGAGAGAGAAAACGTGCGATATATCACCAGCATAGAGAGAATGGGCATTGCAGAAGGCTTGGCGACTGGTCGTGCAGAAGGTCTTGTAGAGGGTGAATCCAGGTTACTGAGAAGACTCCTGGAACACCGCTTTGGCGCATTGCCCCAGTGGGCAACAGAGGAGTTAAGCAGTGCATCTGAGCAGACGTTAGAAGCGTGGGGCGAGGCCATACTCACAGCACCGACACTGGAAGCTGTTTTCAATACAGACGCTACCCGTTGATCGTTGCACAGGCTCATTAACCTAACAGCGAAGCTCGTTTTTGAAAAAGCTGTGGAGCATGAGGGGATAAGCCTCAACGAAGATCAGGAGCTGTACAATATTGGGCCGGATAAAAAGAAGCTGGATCAGGGCTGATATAAAAGGCAAGTTTGATATGGCGCTGCACAGCCAAACGCTATGCAGCGCTTTCTGTTGCGTTGAAGGGAGAATGTTCGGGATGTTCCTGCCAATATTTTTTTGCAAAGTTGGTTTGGTCACCATGACCGGCAAGCAGCCCTTTTACTGAAATGTCTTCATCAAGATCAGGCCAATGAATTCCTTCACCATTTCCGGAAAGTTCGTAATGGTTCAGCAACTCAGCCGATGCTCCAATCAATCGCGGAAACCAAGTATAAGGGATAGAGAGAATGCGCCCGTCCTTGAGTTCAACATCAAAGCGATGTTGACCAAATGAGATATGCAATGCCTGCGGATTACTGTTCGCCGAAATGTTCATTCCATACCTCCTCAATTCTTGACTTATTGTTGACGACCAATTTTTGAAGATGTTGTAACTCTCTTGAGCCAAACCCTCTATTATAAGCAATGCTGCCATCAAGCCAAAATTTCGCTTTATTACTATCTTTACGGATATGCACATGAATTGGTTCGTGCATGACTCCGGCACAGAACCGTTTTGAAAAGCAATATCATGCAATTTATTCTCGTGACCTACGATATCGAAAACGACCGGCGCAGGACAAAAATCCATAAACTCCTTGAAGGGTATGGCAAAGCTGTGCAATTCAGTGTGTTTGAGTGCTTCATCTCTGAAGAAGATTATGCCCAGATGCGCCTGCGCCTGCAAAAGCTTCTGGATCCAAAGCACCCGATTGATACGGTTCGCTATTACGTACTCTGCCGTAACTGCGTTGAGCGCGTTGATGTTGATGGCAACCGTGACTTTGAGATTCATAGCCCGTTTGTGATTGCATAATGCTATCAAAAAGCACCTGACAACAAAAACGTTAATCCATACACCTATGCTGACTACATGGTTCAACAATCCCGCAAACTTTGGCTTATTTGCCGATGCACTCAGCATTATTGGTGCTATCTTTGCAGGCTTTGCATGGCTTCAAGCAAAACGCAACAATTGGCAAAACCAAAAAGAGCAAAAGCGTCTTAATGCTCCAATAAAGATTTTGCTCCAAGAAAGAGGAGGCAGCCGCCGCATAGAATTACCCGGACCGCTACGCCGCCACGAACTCACTCGTTCTGAACTCCTTGGCTACATTGGCATGATTCCGCGTAAAGATAGCAGTCGTTTTTTCACAATAAACTATACCAGCTCGGCAGCTTTTTTTGAAACCATGGATCACATACAAATGTCAGACGACACAAATCCCTTTATTATTTACTGCACACCTCAAGAAATGGAACAATTCGATGTACTTTCTCCAAAACAAACCAACGATTAGCTTATCTTTTTAAAGCACACTCTCCAATAATCACGACTTCACCCTACCCAACAGCCGTAGATTGCTTGGTCGATTCGCTCTTCGCAATGACAAACTCGATGCAACAAAAAAAGAAAAAACATTACTACATATATTATAATATATAAATAGTTTTTTAATTCGTCATTCTGCCACTTTTGTGATTTTTATAAACACTTTTTTTAATTTGAAGTATTGAATTATTAAAAAGAAACCATATAATTTAAGTGAGTTACAGTAAGCTCTTATGTGTAAATTCATTTGACATCGATTTACCCCTCTGCTCTTTTTCGACTTGATTGTTGCCACACTTTGTTCTTGACAGGTTGTTTGTACAGACTTTAAGCTTTTATGTTGAGGATACTTCTCTTTTACCTCCGCTAAAAGAACCACTTTAACGGTTACATGTTATGTCGAGTTCGCAGAACAATATTATTGCGCTTGGGGTTACTTTGCTTAAAGAAGGGGTTTGCCAAGTTCCCGTCGAGTACAAAGATGTTTTTGAATTACTTCGCGTTGATATTTCTACCACTCTACAACTGAAAGCATTAAAATCAGTATTTTTCAAATCTTCAAATACGTCTGTTCGATATTACCCTTCTTCTGTTCTCTCTTCCGAAAAAATCAACTATCCCATTGACGATGTACCAGCATCAGTAAAATTTGACAAGATAGATGGTAAATCGTTAACCCATCTTGAAAAATATGGCTCTTTTGTAGCTGTTGATGGATGTGATCAAATACCGGTGTATGATCTTTTTAAAACTGCTGCGGGACTTTATGATTGTTTAGAAAAAGGAAAATCAGATAAACCATTTTTACTTGTAACAGCCGATTTTTCGGGCATTCAAGACACCGTATATACCATTTCATCAAAAGGAGCTCTTAAAACACTACGTGCTCGCTCCTTTATGCTCGAATTATTAACAGAGCATATTATCTATGAACTTTTGCAGGCTTCAAGAAGCGATAGGCATGCAATTATTTATTCCGGTGGTGGTGGTTTTAGCTTACTTCTTCCCAACATAGAAGATAACGTTAACGCGATTAATGATTATCGAGACATCTTAAACCGATGGGCTTTCACAGAGTTTTCTGGTAAGCTTTTTATTGCATTGGATGCATTAGAATGCAACAAAGATAAACTTAAATGCAAAGAGGCATTTAAAGAGTTACGGCAAACTCAAGCTGATAATTTAGATAAGCTTAAACGCAGGAAGTTTATTAAGCAATTAGATGAACTTTTCACGCCTACGATGCCAGAACAATTGAATGTTCAAACTGAATGCCAAATTACGAGAAGAGATGATCTACTAAATATCGAAATGAGGGATTTAGAAAACGGCAAAGTTATGCCTAATGAAAATCCTGATTTAACAAAAATATGGGTATCAGAAAGTTGTTATCATCAGTTCAAGTTAGGAGATAAGCTCATTGAAGGTTATCGTTTTATATGTCGTTCAAATGTTGAGCCGCAAGATACTCCTGAAACCGTTGGATACTTGAAGTTCCCTATAAAAGATTCAGACTTAAAAAACCTCAAATACTGCTGGTACTACCTAAGCCAAAACAGGGCAACACAACCTCCTTATTGGCAAATTAATTCTTGGGAAGCCAATACTCCAACTCTATTGTTTGGAAATTATGTTCGTAAGCATGGAGGACTTTCCGATTATGCACAAGAGATTGAAAAAAAATCTATTGAGGAACTTGAAGGCAGAAAGGTAAAGGCAGAAGATACGGCAACATTTGAAGGGTTGGCAGCAAGTTCCTGCGGCGCTAATTTGATTGGCGCATTACGCATGGATGTTGATAATATGGGAAACTTGTTTAGCAAAATAGGATGCCTTACTGAGCTTTCCACTAAATCAAGAATTTTGAACCTTTTCTTTAAAGTTTATCTCAATCAAATATGTTCAGGAGATTTAGGTTCAGCATATTTAGGCGATTCTCTCATGCCAACAGATATCATTGGGAAAAATTACACGGGAAAAAATGAACATGGTGACATAGGTCGGAACGTATCAGTTGTTTATGCTGGCGGTGACGACTTGTTTATTCTCGGCGCATGGGATGAAACAACAGAACTCACCTTCGATATTCAACGTTGCTTTGCCCTTTTTACTGGTGGATTAGGAATTTCAGGAGGACTTACCCTGCATCAACCAAAATTCCCGCTTTACCAGATGGTGAAAAAGTCGGGTGAAGCTGAGCATGTAGCGAAGAATGAAATAGGGCAAAAGAATAAAACAGGGCAAAAAAACAGAATTGCCTTGTTTTATTCAAATAAACTTTTGGAGATTGAAAGAAGCGGTAAAATGGAGGCTGTCAACAAAGATGATGATAGATTAATGCTTTCTATTAATTGGAAGCAATTTAAAGAATTAACAGAGTTTGTAAGTTTTTTTGCCAGCTACAGAGACCCTAATGAAAAAGCGTTTGTTTTGAAATATCTCTCAAATAGCTTCACTTATAGCTTACTTGACATTACATCTGAGTGGCATGAGAAGAATCACTTATCGTTCCCGCATTTACTTTGGCTATTAAAAAAACATAATAAAGACTTACAAAGTAAAGATTTTAAGAACGAAGATGGTCTTTCATATTTCAAGAGCATGATTATTGCAAGATTTATTCAAGTATTTCCCATTTTTCATCTTCCATTAATTTGGATTGAACTTTTAAAACGTAGAGGATAAATTTTATGGCTTTATATAGTTGCGATAAAACTGGCTTCAATGAAATGCTTCAAGGCTTTTCAAATGAATGGAAAACTGATGTTTTAAGAATGAATTCTAACCCCGTTAGTGCCTTAATTGAAGAATTATCTGATAATCGCTTACAAGATATAGTAAAAAATAATGCTGATAAAATAATACAATATGGACAAATCATAGGCTATAAGTGTGCTGAAGACAAATTAAAATATAGCCAACTTCGCCGTTATGTGGATGAAATTAAAAATATTGAACAATCCGAAAATAGAATTGCTAAGCTCAAATTGTTTCGTATTCATCTCCTCCATGGATATAGTCGTCAAGCAAAAGAACTTGAGTCTTTTTATAAATTTATTGATGGAATCATTAAGTCAAGCACAGTTGAAGATGAGAAAGACTTTGAAGCCTTTGTACATTTAATTGACTCTATTACCGCTCATTTTGAAGCGTTCAGAAGTGATAATTAAAATCCAAAAGAAATTCACCTCATGACTACTATGGAAATCCCAAAAGGAAATAAAGAAGAACGCCTGAAACTTAGAATTATTTTTCTTGGCATTGCAACAATTAAGGGAACGCTAACTTGTGAAACCGGCATTCACATAGGAAGCGGTAACGATGAACTTAAAATTGGTGGTATTGATAAATATGTGATTAAAACAGCAAATAACATACCTTACATACCAGGAAGTTCTTTAAAAGGAAAAACACGCAGCTTATTTGAAAAATGGCACGGGCTGACATCAAACCGTAAAGGTGCGGATAAAATTTATCGCTATGAAGCCGATGATATTGATATTGCTTTATCATGCGAGCTTTCTCGCCTTTTTGGCTCAACCTCAAAAGAGGGTGATAATTTGAATTTCCCCTCTCGCTTAATTGTGCGAGACTTATTACCCTTCCAAAAAGATAGTTACAAATTAGAAAAGAAATCGGAGAATACGCTTGACAGGCTTTCAGCTCATGCGAATCCACGAACCAATGAGCGCGTTGCAGATGGTTCAAAATTTGAACTTCATTTGGATTACAATTTAGAGGTAATTGCCGATCACGCCGGAAATATTTATCGCGGCACACTAAAAGATCGCGAGGCTGAGAAGAACGGAATTGACGGTTACATTGACGACACTATAACAGACCTTAAAAATATCTTTAACATATTGATGCTTTTGGAGCATAGTTATCTTGGAGGAAACGGTTCTCGAGGATACGGCCGTGTTTCTTTTTCTAATCTCTCTTTGGACATCAAAACCGTTCCCCAATTATTATCTACCGAAAACGCAATTGCATCTTTCAGCATTCAAAAGCCAACGCCAAAAGAAATCAGACAAGAAATCAAAGAGGTTAAAATTACGAAACTTATCACCGATTACTACAGCGAAGTATGCGAGAAGAAATGAAGCATTACATTGTCAGGTTGAAGTTCACATCGCCCGTTCGGTTCGGTGCAGATAGCTCAGGTATCGGCATTGAAAACGCACAGCCTTTCGTTCACTCTGACACTTTGTTCAGTGCACTTTGCAACGTTTGGGCAAAATATCACATTCTTTCAAGCAAGGAAATTGCGTCCTGCGGTTCAAAGTTTTTGCTTAGTTCTACATCTTTTTATAGCTATGATTTAGGCTATTTTTTGCCCAAACCACTTGTTCCGTGTGCATGGCTGAACGAACTGAAAAGTTCGGAAAAAGAACAGCTTGAAAAAATTTTAAAAAATTCAGCTTGGGTAACATCTGGGATGTTTCTGCATTGGCTAAATCCTAACCCGCCGGATGAAGTGTTTTCTGAAGAACCAAATAAGCTTTCAAAAAAGCTTGAATACGGAGCATTGTATCGTGAACACATTGTTGCCAAACACGCTCAAGACAGACTCACGGCTGCAAGTAATCTGTTCCATGAAACCCAATATCCTTTCAATAATAGTGAGTACGATGACCCTTGCGGATTATATTTCTTTATCTCACTTGAAGATGCATCATTCAAAGAAACATTTGATCAAGGGCTAAAAGCATTAAGTCAAATCGGGCTTGGCGGCGAACGAAATTTCGGCTTGGGACGATTTGAGGTTGATGATTTCGAAAATGGGATTTTATGCCCGATTGCCAACGATAGTTCGGAACTTGATTTTCTTTTTGAAGATTCCCCATCATCTTGCAAATGTTTGCTGTCGCTATCCTTGCCATCGGAATCGGAAATCAATACACTAAAAAAAGTTACCGAAAGGAATATTTTGCATTACAACCTTACCTTGCGGAAAGGCTGGACGTTTTCAAGCATAAGTTTCCAGCAGATGAAACGTCAAACCGTTTGGATGTTTTCGGAAGGTAGTGTATTTGAAAACGACCTTTGCCCCATCGGTAGAATTGAAGACGTGTCACCGCTTGATGAACAAAAAAATAAAAACTTTCCGCACCCTGTTTTTCGCTTTGGCAAATCCTTTTTTGTGCCACTTAAGTCTTACTAAGGAGCGTTCTATGAAACAAAGATTTGAAACATGCACCGTAACGCTTACCCCACTTTCTCCTATTCACATCTCTGCCGGTAATCCCGATTACGGGTGGGGAGCGGTTTGGCTTCCGTCACAAAAAAAAATGTTCATTCTTGATTCAGATCGTTTTGCACAGAAATTAATTGATACCAACCTCTTGGATCACTATATCGAGAAAGTTGAAAACTGGACACAATTATCAGATGCTCAAAAAGAAAATCAGTCCAACCCTTGCTTCAACTTTCTCGAAAACAATTGCCCTAAACTTTTTCCCAATAGCAATATTGAGACATTTGTCAAAGAGCTATCTATAACAGAATTAAACGCCCCCAATAGCACTCGTTTTATTCAGAACGGTTCGGGAGATGCCTACATTCCTGGAAGCACTATTAAGGGCGCCATAAGAACCGCTGTGATTTATGCCATGCTTGAAGAACATAAAAAACAAACAAAAAAAGATTATTTGAATGATACCTGTCTTAAAGACTTTTTTAACGGAAAGCCAACTATTCCACAGTACACAAATAGCGCATTCGACACAAGAAAAGGAATGGACGAGAAACTACTGAAGTCAGTTCTTGAAGATTTCGAACTAACAGAAAAAGATGACATCGGAAATCCTATAACACTTAGCAGAGATAAACCAGAAAGTGGCTCCATCACAAATTTGATGCGAGCAGTTCTCGTAAGCGATTCTACTTCAATTTCTAATCTAATAGATGAAGAGATCAAAATCGTTATGCTTGATAACGTTATTGAAGAGGATGGAGAGATTTATAGAGACATTAAAAAACCGATTAATTTAAAATCTGATAAAGGAATAAAGCAATGCTTTGAAGCAAGTAAAAGCTGCTCAGTTTCATTTAAAATCACAATTGATCATGAAATTCTTCGTTCTTTTTCCCGTTGTACTATGCATCATAACTTTCCTATTATATTTCAAAATCTTAATCAACTTCAAAAAGTAATAGAGAATTTTTATCGAAAAGTATGGGGAGCCGAACAAAAGTTTTTTTTTGATGATTTAAGAGTTGATGAAAACTCACCGGGAGATAAATTAGTGGGAAAAGTATTGGATTTTTATGATACAATGGATTATCAAATGTTGCCAAATATCAATATCGGTTTAGGTTCCGGAATACTTTGCAAAACACTATTTATTGCCATAAAAGAAGAATATAGAATAAAAATACGAAACCTTCAGATGACAGAGAAACAAATACGAAATCATAATCAAGGATATGTTATTGATCACAATCATAATAAAATTCCAGTTGATTGGATAAAAAAAATTGCACCAAATTCAAGACATCTGGTTTTTAAGCAAAATGGAAGATTTTTAAATGCGTATCGTCCACTCGGTTGGGCTAATTTAAAATTTGGGCATATTAAATATGAGGATAGTACCTTATGACACGAGAAGAAAGAATTCGGAATCTCTATCTTTCATCGGAAGAGGAAAGCAAATTTCAATCAGTTTATAAACAATATGAAAGTGAAGAGCAGAAAAAAGGTGAACAAGCGCTTCGATGGAGGCTTGAGCATTTAATTCCAAAATCGCAATTGTTGTTGGAGAAACGGTATTCTCCTCGCCAAGATATAAAATGCTTATTCGTTCTTGTTGGCACATCTATTGAGCCGTTACTTCTCTCTATTTTAACACTCCGTCCATCGGAAAAATTAGTTTTGATTTATTCTTCGGAAAGTAAAAAACAGAAAAAAATTATTGAGAATACTTTGCTTCAAAAGTCAGGAACATATTTAATTCAAAAAGAATGGCTATATGAGGGCAGTGTAAAATTATTTATAGAACAAGCAAAAAATAATATTATTTCTATTGACGATGCTCTAATCACAGAAACAACCCCTGAAAAAGTCTTTGCAGAAATCAAATCACGGATTGCTTCATATCAAGCAAACGAAATCGGCGTAGATATTACAGGCGGAAAGAAGTCTATGGTTGGCGGCGGTTTTTTAGCTGCTTCTATAAATAACTACCACTTGTTTTACGTTGATTTTGATGAATATAAAGATTCTCAATCCGTTCAGGGTACAGAATTTATCCATATTCTTCCCAATCCTTATGATATTTACAATGTTCGTGAAGAATCTCTCATTCAGAATTTTTGGAAAAGACAGGATTTTGATGCAGTTATTAAGGTTGCAGAAGAAACACTTGAAAAATTAAAAGAAGATAAAGCTCAAGATTACGGCTTACAAAAGGAACTATATCGCCTGAGACAAATTTACACTGCTGCAAATTGTTATCGAGAGTGGTCAAAGTTTAATTATTCACAAGCGCATATAAACGCTCAGTTAACAAAAGGTATTTTTTTCGATTATTATATAAAGAAACATTATAATATTCTTGAATCTTTATCTCAATGTCAAGACCTTAGAAAAAACGCTTATGGTGCGATATTGCTGGCTCTCGATAGATGGAAACGAGGCTTAGATTCATTATACGTTGAAGAATTTGATAAATCTGCCCTTCACTTTACACAAGCAATTGAGATTTTGTGTAGTTATAGATTATTTGATATGTCTATAACGGGTAAATTAGAAGGAGTTTTTAATTATGGTATTAACCCTCATAACACTAAACAACATTCACCCGAAGCTAACGGTTCAATAAAATTTCTTTTTCATGGAATAAATGAACAAAATTCCGTAAAAATCTATAATGCTGGGATATCATTAAAATGGAAGAACGGAAGTAGATTTTCTGAAATAGCCCCATATTTAAATATTCGTAATGATTTTGCACATTTTTCTTGCTTTTCAAATGAAAAAATTTCTGAAACACATAAACAAATGTCTCAATTTCAAGAAACTACGAAGTCATTTATTACACTTTTCATCACAACCTATCAAAACGAAACGGATTTGAAAGCTAAATCTTTTGAAGAATTACAAGCTCCATTTGAATTTGCCAAGTTTACAGATTTCAATCAATCAAACTAAATAACGATGCGTATCACTCTTGAGCTTTCGCATCGTAAGCGTATCGTCACGCTCCCAATAAACAACAGCCATCTCATATCCTCCCTCATCTACAACATCGTTGATAAAAGCTCAAGCGAATACGCAGAGCGCTTGCATGACCAGGGGTACAGGTTGCAGAACAGGGCATTCAAGCTTTTTACCTTTTCGCCGCTCTATCCGAAAAACCGCCACAAGTGGGTGATGCACGAGGATGGGAAAATGAGTACCTCAGAGTCTTTGCTGCATATTACAGTCTCCTCTCCGAAGAGTGAGTTTCTTGAGCATCTGGTGATTGGTTTGTTGCAGGAATCCTTGGTCTGGATTGGGAACGAGCGGTTCAGGGTTGAGACGGTACGCAAGCTTGATCCGCCGGATTTCACTGACACCATGCAGTTTATCATGCTGTCGCCGCTGGTCTGTACAACAAAGCGGGAGCCGGAGCAGTATCCTCAGTTTCTTTTTCCGGGCGATCCCGAATTTGAGCGCGTTTTGCTGGAGAATCTCTGCCGGAAATATCAGGTGCTGCACGGGCGGGAGTTTATCTGCAACAGTAATCAATTCAGCTTTACTCTTGATCAGGCTTATGAGAAGCGGATGAACGGCAAAATTCAGAAACTGATTACCCTTAAAGAGGGGAAAAGTGATGAGACAAAAATCAAGGGGACGCTTGTACCTTTCAGCATCAGAGCGCCACGTGAGTTGATTGAAATCGGCTATGAGTGCGGATTTGGCGAAAAAAATTCGATGGGATTTGGTATGGTGAAGGTTGATACCCGAAGTTTAAAAAGAGCAGAGTCATTGTAAAACTGAATATGGAACATATACCCAATAGTACCCCGCCCTGTCCTTATGTCTCCAACGTTTCCCTTGCCTCCAAAGCATATTACGGAATTGGTGGTACTGCCCGTTTTGTTGCCATACCTGAGAGTGTTGCGCAATTATCCAGTCTGCTGCTATGGAATCGTGCACAACGCTTGCCGCTTGCGCTCATGGGCAGCGGGAGCAATATTCTCTTTTCGGATGATGATTTCCCCGGCACGGTACTCTCTCTTGAAAAGATGCAACGCATGTTCTGGCTCTCGGATGATGAGCTATTTTGCGAAGCTGGTGTTGAAAACAGCGCGATTGCTGAGGCGCTGTGTGATGCAGGCAAAAGTGGTGGAGAATGGCTCTATCGGCTGCCCGGTCAGATTGGCGCAACGGTGAGGATGAATGGGCGCTGTTTTGGTGGCGAAGTTTCGCAGATGACAACGGGTATTCTCACACTCTCGCTTGATGGTACGTTACACTGGCAGTTGCCTGATGCAGTGTTTCTTGGCTATAAGCACACCGCGCTGATGGAGCATCCTGCAATTGTGGTGGGTGTTCGCCTGCGATGTGCTGAAAATCGTCCAACAAAGGTAATTCGCCAGACGATGCTTGAGCATGAGGAGGAGCGCACGAAAAAGCACCACTTCGATTTTCCAAGTTGTGGCTCAACCTTTAAGAATAACTATGCGCTTGGTCGCCCCAGTGGTGCCATTTTTGAGGAGCTTGGCTTTAAAGGTGAATCGGAAGGTGGCGCTGTGGTGAGTAACCATCATGCCAACTTTATTTTCAACAAAGGAGGGGCAACGGCGGATGATGTGCTGCGGCTTGCTGCGCGTATGAGAACAGCGGCGATTGAACGGGTTGGCGTGGCGCTTGATTTGGAGGTTGAGTGCGTCGGGCGGTTTGACGCAGCATTGCTTGCGTTGTGTGGCGTTAACGCGGTTGCTGATCGTCATGATCCGTCAAAAGCTTGGGCCGGGCTATTGTGGCAGCCGGATACGTCAGAGAATCTGGAGTCTGTCGAAGAGAATTTCCCTCGTCTGCTTATGCAGGGACCGCTTGTCGGCTATTTCGGACTTGATCGCGAGTTTCCGGTAGGCATTGAGGCTACAGTAGAGCAGTTGTGTTCGGTAGAGAGTGCCAAGACTGACCGTGAAGCGCCGTTTCTTCGCTGGACTACACGCAATCCCAGTCCAGCTCTTTTTTCGTTGCAAGCCCCTTCTCCCGCAGATTTTACTGATGAGTTATGGATGTACAGTGTTTCAGAGCTCTTTATCGCAGGAGCTTCCGATACAGCGTATCTCGAATTTGAGATGACGCCTGACGGTCATTGGGTGGCACTTCGGTTCAATGCTCCACGAAAACGGGCTGAAGGATACGAAACGCTTTCACCGGAGCCGTGGATTGGAAAGGTGCGTCTGGTGCAGAATGAGAAAAGTTTTGGAATGGAGTTCTGCTGGTCGTTGCTTGAACCGTTTGTAAACGACGAGCAGGTTATCGCTTTACAGTGCTGCGCCTCTTCAGGCAGTGGTGAATTTGGATTATTTCCATGGTGGGAAGCTCCCTCTTCACCGGCTGATTTTCACCAGCCGGATCGTTTTTTCAAAACTCGTCTCATCTGACGAGCATAATCGGTTAAAGGTCGGCTTGAGGCATTTTTGAAACTTCAGCCGCAGTAAAAACCGGTCCCTCTTTGCAGATATAAACGGAACCAACGTTGCATCGTCCGCATTTGCCGACACCACACTTCATGCGGTTTTCGAGCGTGGTATAGACGTTTTGTTCCTCAAACCCAAGCTTTTTCAGCGAAATCAGGGTAAATTTGATCATAATTGGCGGACCACACAGAACCGCAATGCAGTTCCCGGGAGATGGTGCTGCCTCTTCGAGAATGGTTGGTACAAAGCCCACCTTATGTTTCCAGTCAGGCGACTCTCCACCCGGATCGACCGTGAGCACCAAATCGACATCATCACGTTTTTCCCACTCTTCAAGCTCATGTTTATAGACCAGGTCAGCAACACTGCGGGCACCATAAACAATGGTGATTTTACCAAATTTTTCACGCTGATCAAGGCACGACCAGATAACGCTCCGTGTTGGTGGAAGAGCAATACCGCCGGAGATAAAGACTAAATTTTTGCCGTAGAACTCTTCAAGAGGAAAGCGATTTCCGTAAGGTCCGCGGAAGGTGATAAGGTCACCAATATCGGAGTTTGCCAGAGCAGATGTTACCCTTCCAGAACGGCGGAAGGTGCATTCAATGTACTCCTTACGAGTCTCCGGGCTGGCAACGCAAAAGGTACTTTCGCCTTCACCATAAACGCCGTAGAGACCGAACATGCCAGTACGGTAGTTCTGCTTGAAAAGTTCATGGTCAGCAGGATCCTGAAATTCGAGTTTCAGGGTTTTGACGCCGGGCGCTTCGTTGCGACTTGCAACGATTTTCATAACGGCCGGCTTGTAAATGTGCTTGTGCGCGCTTTGGATGTGTTCTGTCACGGCTGTAGTGTTGATATGGCTTGTAAAGTCTCGGTTATACCCATGTCAACCGGGCATTGGCGTGAGCAGCGCCCGCATCCACTGCAACTGTTGACGTTGAACTTGCCGGGGAAATAGTTGAATTTGTGCATGATGCGCTGGCGCCAGCGGGCTGATTGCGTCGAACGGGGATTGTGACCGGAGGTGTGCATGGTAAAGAGTGCAAATGAGCAGCTATCCCAGTTTTTTCTCCTGATACCGTTGTAAGTGTCGCCCTCGTCCTGAAAATCAAAACAGTGGCAGGTTGGGCAGAGAAAGGTGCATGAACCGCATCCAATGCAGCGCATGGAGATCTCTTTCCAGAAAGAGCTTTCAAAATTTTCGGGGTTCCGCAACCATGCAACGCACGCATCGAGATTGAACTTTTCGGGTACCATGGCGTTTGGTGCTGTGGGTTCAGCGCTATCTTGAAGCAGGTCGGCAATCTCCTTAACGGCTTCGCGCCCACGGTCGGTCAGCTCCTCAACCTGCCATCCTTTGCCATTCTGCAAGGGACGAAGCATGACATCAGCGCCTTTTGTACTGTCTGGCGCGAGTTTCAGCGAGGTGCACATGCAGAAATCGTCGGACTTGGTACAGGCAATGGTAATAATTACCGAGTTGTTACGACGCTTGAACCAAAAATCGTCTTTGTAATCCCAGCCAAAGAGAGGATCGTCAATAGCTAAACCTGATGCATCGCAAGGCCTTACCCCGAAGATGATTCGTTTTTCGATGGGAGGCTGAAAATCCTCGGTATCAATCGCCTGCTTTTTTATGGAGTAACGCATCATTGGCTCAGTTTGCGGGAAGAACAGCTCCTTTACTGAGCGGTCGGGCAATATGAGCCCCAAATCAAACTCAGCAGCACTCTCTACGGCCGCATAACTCGATGTCGTCTCTTTTTTAACTGGCCCGAATACTTTATTGCCAGCCTTGCGCCATCGCGCGACACAATTGTCTAACTTATCGCTTGAAAGAATTCTTGTCATTGGCGTTGGTTACTTAGAGAATGAATGTCTCAGAATCGTTCTTTTTGAAACTTGCCAGCACTGGTTCCTGCGTTTCGCTTACGCCGGGGTAGTGGTTAAATGATTGCAGCACTTCGTCGGTCATTTTCATGTTCAGGAGACCAAGTGGAATGTTTACAGGGCAAGCTCTGCCGCAATTGCCGCATTCAACACAGCGACCTGCAAGGTGGAATGCACGGACAATGTTCCATTCAAAGTTTCCAAGGGTGTGCGATGAAGTATTCACCCATTGCGGCTGGTTGTTATCAACAATACAACGACGGCAGTAGCACATGGGGCATGCCTGACGGCAGGCGTAACATTTAATGCAGCGGGAAAACGCATCTTCCCAGTAAGCAAAGCGTTCAGCCGGTGTCATCTGTTCAAGACGGGCTGATTCTGGATGTTGCTGTTTATGCAGACGCGCTTCATTGCTTGATGAGGTGAGTGCCTGAAAATCGCTGGCACGTTCGCCCTGAAGTGCAGAGATTTCGCTGCCGTTGATGTCAAAGCCGAGAACAACAACTTGATTGCTCTGGAGCTGCGCCTCTGCTGCAAGAATGTTGATGGAGCGAATACCATCCGGCTTGAGAAAAACAGCAATCTCTTTCCCGTCGCTTAACAACCCTTCACTGAGCAGATAGCCTGACAGGTTGGTAATGCAAGCGCTATCGAGCACAAGCTGATCAACCTCTTCAGGCGTGCGCATGAAGTGCGGACGACGGCGGTCGGCGGTGGTGCCCGCTTTATAACCGATCACCATCTTGACCTTGCCACTTGAAAGGAGCTCCTTAACCTTGGTCTTGTATGTTTCCTGTGTACTCATTGCCTCTTGTTATTTAAAATGTCGCGGCGGTTTCAGTCTCCTTGATCAACTTTTTGTACTGATCAAACGGTCCAAGTTTGCGAAAATCTTCGGTGACGCTGTTGATGAGTTCGGCGAATTTGCTGCCTTCGGCAGCGCTGATCCACGAAAATTTCACTCGATCCTGTGGTATGCCTGTAAATTCAAGCAGTGAGCGAAATACCGTCCATCGGCGACGTGCATGGTAGTTGCCGTGGTTGAAATGGCAGTCACCAGGGTGGCAACCGCTTACCAGTACTCCATCAGCGCCCTTCTGCAATGCTTTAAGGATAAACATCGGACTGATTCTGCCGGTACAGGGAAGTCGGATAATACGCACGTTTGGCGCATATTTCAGACGGCTGGTTCCCGCAAGGTCGGCGCCAGCGTAGGTACAGTAGGTACAGACAAAGGCAACTATTTTTGGCTCAAAAGGTTCACTCATCAGTTTACTCCAGTGGCAATGTTCATGTCATTCACAATAAAAATGGTGCTCATCAGAGGCCCATCACCTCTGCAAAAATCTGTTTTTCGGTAAAGCCTGCCAAATCGAGACTATGTGAACGGCAGAAGGTGACACAGGTGCCACATCCCTGGCAGAGACCAGGATTAACAGAGGCAACCCGTTTGATCAGTTTGCCGGAACGGTCAACAATATCTTTTCTATCAATAGCGTTGTAAGGGCAGGCAAGAACGCATCCCCAACACCCTGCACAGGTGGCTTCATTGTTGGTTGCAACCACTGGTTCACGCTCCAGCTTCTCTTTACTGAAAAGTGCCAGTACCTTGCTTGCAGCGGCGGATGCCTGCGAAACAGAATCAGGAATATCTTTTGGTGACTGACATGCACCAGCGAGGAAAATACCGGCAGTTGATGATTCCACCGGACGAAGCTTGAGATGCGCTTCGTTGTAGAAACCATATTCATCGTACCCGATTCCAATAACTTTCGCAAAGTCTTTTGCATCCGGTTGCGGAACCATGGCAGTAGCAAGTACAACCATATCGGCAGCAATAACAACAGGTTTGCCGAGAAGCGTATCAACACCACGAACCATCAGCTTGCCATTCTCTTCCCACACTTTACTGACTCTGCCGCGTAGATACGAGGTTTCATCCTCCTCAATGCCTCTGCGGGTAAATTCATCGTACCCTTTACCTGCGGCACGAATGTCCATGTAGAAGATATGGGCTTTGCCCGTGTGTACTTTATGAGCGTAGAGCATGGCATGTTTGGCGGTGTACATGCAGCATATTTTGGAGCAGTAGCGCACACCTTTTGCCGCATCGCGAGAGCCAGCGCACTGGATAAAGACAACAGTTTCAGGCTCTTTGCCATCCGATGGGCGGAGAATTTTTCCCGCAGTTGGACCGCTTGCCGAGGCAAATCGCTCAAACTGCAAGCCGTTGATCACATCTTTATATTTACCGTATCCATATTCACCATAAACGCTGTTATCCTGCACCTGAAATCCAGTAGCAACAACAATGGCACCAATTTCAAAGTCGATAATCTCATCCTGCATGTCAAAGTTGATAGCGTTCAACTCGCAGATCTTAGCACAGATTTTGCATTTTCCGGTTTTGAAATAGGTACAGTTCGCCTTGTCGATAACCGGTGTATTTGGAACTGCCTGAGCAAATGGAGTGTAAATTGCCGTACGTTTTCCAATAGCGCAATCGAATTCGCTGGGGATTTTTTTAATTGGGCATTTAATGATACAGTCACCGCAGCCGGTGCAGGTGTGCATATCGACAAAACGCGACTTCATCCGAACCTTCACCTTGAAGTTTCCGATATAACCATCCACACTCTCGACTTCGGCATAGGTCAGCACTTTAATCTTAGGATGTTGTGCCGCTTCAACCATCCGTGGCGTCATAATGCACTGCGAACAATCAAGCGTCGGGAAGGTCTCCGACAATTGCGACATGTGCCCGCCAAGTGATGCCTCACGCTCAACAAGTACAACCTCACGACCAGCATTGGCAATATCAAGCGCCGCCTGAATACCGGCAATACCGCCACCAATCACCAGTGCTTTGCGAGTTACCGGCACCTCAATTGGCTGCAAGTTATTGTTGAGCTTCACCTTTTCAACCATTGAGCGGGTGATCTCTACAGCTTTCTGAGTTGCCTGCTCACCGTCGGTATGTACCCACGAACACTGCTCACGAATGTTGGCTATTTCACAGAGATAGGGATTGAGACCAGCTTCAGCACACGCTTTGCGGAATGTTGCCTCGTGCATTCTGGGAGAACATGCAGCCATCACAACACCGGTAAGGTTGTTGTCGCGAATAGCTTTTTTGACGCTCTCTTGACCCGGATCGGCACAAAAATATTTATAATCGAAAGCAACAGCAACACCAGGATGCTGCTCCATTGCTGCTGTAAGTTGTTTACAATCAATTTTGCCTGCGATATTTTCGCCGCAATGACAGACAAATACTCCGATTTTTGCCATAAATACAATCTTTATAGTATGAAGCTGCAGGTCTGAAAGCGTATGACTCTACCAGAAAGGTCATACGTGCTGTATGAGTTCAAATGCTTGAACCCGCTCTAAAGTTTCGATACAAGATCAAGTGCTGGAACAAAATGTTCGCCAACTGCAACCTCTTTCGGATCGGCACCGCAAGCGATAGCAACAAGCTCCGAAATATAGTACACCGGCATCTCCTTGACATCTCCGAACCGTTTTCTCATGCCGCCTTGGCGCATATCAAGGTTTGCCTGACAAAGCGGGCAGGCAACAACAAAGGCGGTGGCACCGTTTTCTGCAGCATTTTTTGCAATGTTGTGAGTCAGCTCTTCGACAAGTGGTTGCTGGGCAAGAGTAAGTCCTGCTCCACAACATTCAATTTTAAACGACCACTCAACAGGCGTGGCTCCAAGCGAGGTCATAATAGCCTCCATTTTATGGGGGTTTTCAGGATCGTCAAAGCCCATATCATCCATGGGACGAACCAGCAAACAGCCGTAATAGCAGGCGAGCGAGAGCCCTTTCAGCGGCTTTTTAACGCGTTTTTTAATCTCTTCGGGATCCATGGCTTCAAGCAACTGTGTAACGCCAATAAACTCAGCATTGCATGTTGGCTCAATGCCTGTAATGGAGCGAACCTCCTGGCGAAGCTCAGGCGATTCCATCAATGCTTTGCGCGTTGTAACCTGGCGGTTCTGGCACGCAGCACAGGGAGCAAGCACAATTTTCATACCTTGAGCATCGGCAAGCGCCTGATTTCTGGCAGGCAGCAATTGCGATAACTTGTGATTTGTAGCATGTGCAGAGGTGGCACCACAGCAGTTCCAGTCATCAATCTCCTGCAGCTTGACGCCAAGAAGATCACACATTTTTCTAACCGAAATATCATACTCGCGAGCAGTGCCGCTGAGTGAGCAACCAGGATAGTAACCAATGGTCGTACCCGGCTTTATTGAGAAAGGCGGATTTGGTGTAAACGATTTCTTTATTGGCTTTCTCTTGGCAGCATGGGTCTCACCCTGTTTTTCAGAAGCTTCAAAAATTTTTGCAATCTGATCTTTTCCCTTAACTCCGCCTTTGCCGGTAAGCGTATGTAATGGTTTTATTTTGCCACTCTTGATCATTTTGATGCCTGATTCGGCATCCTGCAAAAATGAGCGAGTACGAAGTTTGTAGCTGTTGACAAGCGAGAGCTCTTCCAGACGTCCATGTTTGCGTACGTTATTCAGGAAAGAGGTGTGAAAAGCGTTCACCAGCTTTTTGGATTTACTGTCAGAAACAATACCCTTCTCCAGCGCAAGTGAGCGGAGTGCATCCATCGTTCCTGCAATCTCCATGTTTTGCGGACAGCGTGCTGTGCAGGTCATGCAACCAACACAAAACCATAACGACTCGCTTTTCAAAGCATCTTCAACATGCCCGGCTTGCACCAAACGCATAATTCGCGCTGGTGGACTGTCCATAAAAGCACCAGCAGGACAACCAGCAGTACATTTTCCGCACTGATAGCAGCAATTGTAATTATTTCCGGTGGATTCCTCAAGCCAATGCTTGAGAGCATCAGTTTCTGTCATCTTGATGTTTGACACGTGGTATATGCTTTAAAACTTGGAGCGGGAAGCGAAATGACCGTAACAGAATTTCTTGTCCAATGCTCATTATATAACATTAATTTCAAAAAAAACCGAAGAAAATGTAGCCTCTTGGCGTCGAAAAATTAATGATAAAGTATCATTTTCGTAGCTTTTATTATTCTTCTCTTCTTTGCTGTATTTGTTCGGAAAAATAAGATGGGAAGCATTGATATAATATTATTTTTTCTTATGATGCACGCACAATTTCTTTTTCTGCATCAATGATTTTACTCGACCATTATTATGTTTGATGAAATAGAGTTTGATAAAATCAAGCGCTTACCAAAATATGTTTTTGCAGCAGTTAATGAGCTGAAAATGGCTGAACGACGTGCTGGTGAAGATGTGATAGATTTCTCTATGGGAAATCCTGATGGACCAACACCACAGCATATTGTTGATAAGCTGATTGAGAGTATAAATAAGCCTCGTACTCACGGCTATTCAGTTTCCAAAGGTATCTACAAACTTCGTGGTGCAGTGGGAACGTGGTATAAACGCAAATACAATGTTGATCTCGATCTTGATCGTGAAGTTGTGGCGACCATGGGCTCAAAAGAGGGTTATGTACATCTTGTGCAGGCAATTACGAACCCTGGTGATCTTGCCATGGTGCCCGATCCCTGCTATCCTATTCATTCACAGGCATTTATTCTCGCGGGCGGCAATGTGCATCGCCTCAAGCTGGAGATGAATGATGATTTAACGCTGGATGAGGAGGGCTTTTTCAAAAACATTGAACAAGCGTTACGGGAATCATCGCCCAAACCAAAATACCTCGTCGTCAATTTCCCTAATAACCCCACAACGGCGACCGTTGAGCTGCCGTTCTATGAAAAGCTTGTCGATCTTGCCCGTCAAGAGCGGTTCTATATTATAAGTGATATTGCTTATGCTGAACTGACGTATGATGGTTATGTCACTCCTTCAATTCTTCAGGTGCCCGGCGCCAAAGATGTTGCCGTTGAGAGTTACACGCTGTCGAAAACCTACAATATGGCTGGCTGGCGTGTAGGGTTTATGGTGGGAAATGCGAAGCTGATCGGCGCACTTGAAAAGATTAAGAGTTGGCTCGATTATGGCACGTTTACTCCTATTCAAGTTGCATCAACCATTGCGCTGACGGAAGATCAAAGCTGTGTGCAGGAGATTTGTGAAGTCTATCGTAAACGGCGTGATGTGATGGTGAAGAGCTTCAACAATGCTGGCTGGCCAGTTGTGTCGCCTCGCGCAAGTATGTTTGTATGGGCACAGATTCCCGAACAGTTCCGCCATCTCGGTAGTCTTGAGTTCAGCAAACAGCTCTTGAGCGGTGCCAAAGTTGCCGTCAGTCCTGGTATTGGTTTTGGTGCTTACGGCGATGATTACGTCCGTGTTGCCATGATCGAGAATGAGGAGCGTATCCGGCAGGCTGCACGGAATATTAAGAAGTTTTTGCAATTACCACGGTGATGCGCATGGAGTAAAGGCGATAGTTGGCGATAGTGCCAAATGGTAGATGGTGGCTTCGAGAGCAATGGTGGGCATAGAGCCCTCTTCTGGTTTAACCATCACTACCGCACAAACGTAACGGTATCAAGCTTTCTCGGCGTTGCTTCGGGTAATGGCATGGCGCTGTATCCAAAAACAGCAGCAGCATAAGGAACATATCCCGCGGGAATGCCAAGCTCCAGAGCATTGAAAGCAGCAGCACCAGCAGAATCTCCGCAGAGCATAATGGGAGAATGAACCCAGCAAGAGCTGATCCCCAATGATGCAGCAGCGAGCAACATGTTTTCCATGGCAAGAACACAATCCTGCATTGGCGTAATAGCTTGTAAATCTCCCGAAACAATCACCAATGTCGGCGCATGATAAAACACATGGTAATCCTCACGGGAAGCCACTTCACGCAAAGCGGCATTATCTGAATGCAGAAACACGGCCTTACACTGGAGCTGAAGCTTTTCGAGCAGATCAGGGTTCTGCAACACCGTAAAATGCCAAGGCTGCTGCCCCATAGCCGTAGGAGCATATTGCCCAGCAATCAAAACTTCCTGCATCTCCTGTTCATCAATTTGCCTGGACTGATAAGCCCTGATACTCCTGCGGCCAAGAATGGTTTGCATGGTCTGATTCATGATAACTCCGCTAAAAATTTTTGAACGTCAAGCCAAAATCTTCGTAAAGATAACCCCCTTCTGTTCATGCCACAACTTTTTTACATGGCTCTCTTTTTTCAGAATCTTCAAGAGAGAGCTGAAAATGACCCGTTATTAATAGCTAAGCTGCTTCACCCATGCAACATACCGATCCATCCAGTTCTGCAGGAACTCCCTGCTTCCTGAGCCGATGTTGCCATCCTCATCAAAGAGTCCATCTTTGGCCTGAATGAACGCTTCAGGCTGGCAGAGTGTTGGCACATCGAGGCAGGAGAGAATATTGCGGAGATGTTGTTGAGCCAGCGAGGTACCCATAACCCCGACTGAAACGCCAAGAATACCGGCAGGCTTCCCTGCCCACGCACCCTGGCCATAAGGACGCGAAGCATGGTCAACAGCATTTTTGAGCACACCTGGAATTGAGCGGTTATACTCTGGTGTCAAAAAAATCAGCCCGTCAGCGGTCTTGATGTCACTTCTCAGTCGTGTGACCGACTCGGAAGGATTTGCTTCGTCATCCTGATTATAGAGCGGCAAGTCGCCAATCTCTACCTGATTGAAGGTAAACTCTGGAGGTGCCAAGGGAACAAGCGCATTTGCCAGTTGGCGATTCAACGAATCCTTTCTCAGGCTTCCGACAAGAACAGCAATCTGATAGTGTTTCATAAGAATCAGTTATAAAGATTATCCTGTTTTCAGGAGTCAGAGCAGATCGAATACCTGTTCTGCGGATAGAAGACATTTCTTAAGTTACGGATTTATTCAGATCTCCCACTATTCCGTAAAGTATGGCAAAAAACTGGACGTAATCCTCGCAAGGTGGTTGCGAAGGTTGAGATAACCACCTCTCATTCGGTAATAATACTACCGCTCGTTCGCTCTACTCAGATAAATCAAAAAAAACAGAACTCTTCATTGTCATTTTGTTTGTTTTACTCGTACCTGAAAAAATGAAAAATACTTAATTTATAAACCATTAGCGCTACTCTTAATCGCCTTGACAGCTTTTATGAAAGTCCTGTAATTCCATTTCTAAAGCAAAAGTGTTATAATATACCCTAAAAGGAGGTGGGTATATGGCACGACCAGCAAGTGGTAAGGAGGTTTTGGAAAAGGCAAAGGAAACATTGGCAAATGCTCGGACTGTAGAAGAGCTGCGCCA
>CAIQSY010000067.1 GCA_903874585.1 uncultured Chlorobiaceae bacterium
CGCTCGCCCAATCAAACATCTCTCCGATAACAAACTGCGGGAGCTTTTTGCACAGGTACACTCCACCCGTGGCAGACTGCAGAAAGAGGAGGTGGCGTTAATGACCATACAAGGTGAGCGCATTATGCAAATCAGCTCAATGCCATTGACGCAAGAGAACCTTTTTGAGGGGATGGTGTTTGTGTTCAACGACATCACAAAATTACGTAACCTTGAGCGCGTGCGGCGCGAGTTTGTGTCCAATGTATCGCACGAACTGCGCACACCGCTCACCGTTATCAGCGGCTATACCGAAACACTGCTCGATGGGGCAATTGATGATCCCAAACATGCGCTCCCCTTTCTGAACATTATCCTGCAGGCAAGCGAACAGCTCACGGCACTTGTCAACGACGTGCTTGATTTGTCGAAAATTGAATCAAGTTATGTTGACTATCACTTCGCCCCCGTTGACGTAAAGCGTGTTGTTCAGCAATCGGTGGCGCTGCTGCAACCAGCGTTTGAGAAAAAAGCGATCCGGCTGGATATCAATATTGTTGATGGGTTGCCAACAGTCAATGCCGACGCGCGATATCTCGATATTGTGATCCGCAATCTGCTCGATAATGCCATCAAATATGTAGAGAGCAGTAACGGCAAAATCAGAATTTCAGCATTCCAAAGCGGCGATAATGTTCGATTGGAAATTGAAGACAACGGCATTGGCATAGCCAAGCACGACCTTGATCGCATTTTTGAGCGTTTTTACCGCGTTGATAAAGCACGTTCGCGCCAGAACGGCGGCACAGGACTTGGGCTCTCGATTGTGAAGCATATCATTCTCGCACACAAAGGCGACGTTCAGGTTCGCTCGCGCCTGCATCAAGGTTCCACCTTCAGCGTGATATTGCGGACGGCGAAGCAGACGTTGTGAGCACTTGCCTTTTAGCAACGTCTTGCAACAATGCAGCCACTCTCCGGAGGCACGCCACAGCACTTGCCCGCAACGCTGAGGATTTTCCGCAGCCGTTTTGGGTGCCGCTGAAAAGAATATTGGTTGCTATTGTTCCGCTCCAATCGTCTTTAAAGTGGAAGGCCTGTGAGTCTATAAAAAATATTTACTGAAATTACGTATTCACTTACCAGAAGCAATGTTCAAAAGGCTCTCAATCTTTTCCTTTATTTCTGTAAGAAAGTCTTTTATCGGATTTATTCGATTTAAGTTATCATACAAATTATCATACAAATCTTCTATGTTATCGTGCGCGGATACCGGTTTTCTAAGACAAACCTTTATCCCCTCTAATACAGCTTCCTCTGATAACGACTGTGATGAAATCGCATCAGGAATACGAAATTCTTTAATTTTATCTTGGTAGCATCTCCATGCCTTTTCATATTTAGCCTCATTTTTACCTGAAAAAGGCCTAAATTCCTCTATAGCGGCAGCATGTTGAAGAAGTTGATCCTTAAGAAATGAAAACACTTCCGCATAGTCAGAATGCCCAATGCTATTGTCTTCAAAGAGTCTAATCTTGGCAAGAGTTGGTGCAAAAACAGCTCTGAGTTTAGCAAGCGCTGTATCTTTTGCATTCTTGGAACTTATTCTGCGTGCTGATAAATAACCGATCGAACCTGCCAACATATTCCAGATAATATTGCTGAGAGCATTACTCCAATCCACAAGCATTTTCAATTTTTTTCTTTCTTGCTATTGTTGTTATTAACCCACATCGATTACAGTTGCCTCTCCCTAAACCCGCCCAATAGCAGCCTGAATCTTCTTCTCAAAGCGTTCAATCAGTTCACGATTTCCGGCTACAAGTGCCTGCTCTGCTTCGATTTCAGCGACGATGGCTTGCTGGGTGGCGAGGGGTGGAAGGGAAAGTTTAAAATTCAACACATCAGACTTGGTGATGTTCGGATCTTTACGAGTGCTGTTGGCAACTTTCTTCCAATAATCTTTTGAAGCGACAAGAATAGCGTTAAGAAAATATGGATTCACATTTGGGGTTGGAAGCAATGCTGTCATTGCTTGATTGATAGTTGCTTCAATTTCAAGAACCCCTGTTCTTCCAATTTGATTAAACCCACCATACATTGCAATCAGAACAGTTCCCACAGGCAAGAGACTGAGATGAGTATCATCCAATGCTTTTTGTGTGATTTTTTCATCGGTTGAACTTATTGAACTATCTGTAAGATCAAGTGTCTTGACCCATGGAATATGACCATCTTGAAAATAATCATTGCAACTTCGTGATGGAGTTGTCCCTGATTTTGTAGCAAAAAGAGTTGACAAGGGTTCGACCTGCCACTCAGGATCAATCGAAATATGCGGGCGGTAGTTTTCGAGTACGGCACGGGCGCCATCAATGACTTTCTGGTACCCTTCAATTTCTGCAACAATCTCTTTCTGCACTTCCAGCGGTGGCAGGGGAATTTGAAATTCACGAATAATTTTCTGAGAAATATTTGGTTGTGCACCACCACCAGCCAACCGAACAAGTGCTATTTTATTGGTCTTAAGTATTAGATAAAGAAAATTCGGATCAAGTTTTTGGTCAGGTGTAATTCCACAAATGGCTTGATTCGTTGCAGCTTCAAATCGCAGGATTCCAACCTCACCAGCGGTTGCACCATACATTGCGACAAGTACTGTGTTGATCGGAAAAATTTTTGCAGATGAATTCTTCAATCCATCTTCTGTGATAAATCGCTCAGCATGAAATACTTCTCCTTGTGCAACCTCTCCACTTCGCAACCACGGAATTGAACCTCCTTCATAGTAATCCGAATTGCCAGTCAGCGGAGTTCCACCAGATGATGTTGTACATATTTCTCCAATCATTAACAATGGGTACTTACGCGATATGATCAAATTCTCCCGATACCGCTCCCCACTCAAATTATAATCCCCATTCCCGGCAATCTTCTCCTTCGGCACAATCAAAGCATTCGGACTCGACACAACCATCCGGTCAGCACCAATCAACAAAACCCACGTTTTCAGAAACTCAACCGCATCGAAAAGATCATTCTTCTCAATCGCCCGACGTTGAGCGCCAAGCCCGAAACCATCATTCTCTACCTTGAAAAAAGCAATGGAATCACTCGTTTTTGCCAGCGATTTGTCGAGAATCAGGATGGAGGTTTTTACGCCAGAGTAGGGCTGAAACACACCAGCAGGCAGCGAAACCACAGCGACAAGGCTCTTTTCAACCAGCATTTTCCGCAACAGCTTGTACGATTTTCCACTTTGGAAAATTATTCCCTCCGGCACAATAATCGCCGCACGCCCATTTGGCGTCAAATGTTCCGCCATATAATCCACAAACAGCACTTCGCTCCGCTTGCTCTGCACCGAAAAGCGCTTGTGGGGTTTAATGCCCCCCTTCGGCGACATAAACGGCGGATTGGCAAGAATAACATCGGCAAACTCGTTCCATTTATCCTGCGAAGTCAGCGTGTCGTACTCCTCAATATGCGGCTCAACAAAACCGTGGAGGTAGAGGTTCACCAGCGAAAGGCGCACCATGTCGGGCGAAATATCGTAGCCTTTGAAGTTGCCAGCAAGTCGCCCTTTTTCGTCGGGCGTCAACGTGCTGTTGCCGTGAGCATCGGTGTTGGTGTGCAGAATGTGCTTGTAGGATGAAATGAGAAAGCCAGCCGTGCCACACGCCGGATCGAGAATAACCTCATTTTTTTTCGGATCCATCAAGCGCACCATAAAATCAATAATATGGCGAGGCGTGCGGAACTGACCAGCATCGCCTTGCGAGCCAAGCACTGAGAGCAGATACTCAAAAGCGTCGCCAAGCTGCTCGGAGTGGTCGTACTCAAACTCATCAATAATTTTCAGAAAGCTTTTCAGCGTTTCAGGATCGCGATAAGGGAGATACGCATTTTTGAAAATGGTGCGGAACAGAGGCGGAATGCCAGGGTTTTCGGGCATTTTTGCAATAGCTTCGCCATAAAGATTGAGCGTTTCGTGCCCGCCAAGTCCAGAACGCATCAGCTTCGCCCATCCATAACGCTCATACTCCCCAGCAAAAAATGCGCGTTTTCCGCCCAACTCTTCGCTTTCGGCATCCATATCGTCCATGAACTTGTAAATGAGGGCGATGGTAATCTGTTCAACCTGCGATTTCGGATCGGGCACTTTTCCTACAAGAATGTCGCGAGCGGTATCTATACGGCGTTTGGTTGCGGTGTCGAGCATGGAGTCCTTCTGGAGTGAATGGTTAAGCAGCAAACTGATTCAGAGAAACGTAATCTTTGATGTATTCAGGAATAAGTAAACGATATTTTTCAGGAACCGCTCTCAGGTCGCTGATCGAAAAAACAGAACTCGTTGCAAGTTCAGTGTAGCGCTTGTTGTTGATAATCAAACGAACATGATCGTTGGTGGCGTAGGCTTTGAAGAAGTGCTTGATGGCGGCAATCGCCTCCGCTTCATCAGGCTTGCAGTCGGCAACAAACTTCGCAAACTCCTCCTCCAGCAGCTCATCTTTTGACTTGAAGCGAGGAATAAGCCCAAAGATTTTCTCGAGAATTTCGCGAAGCGTCAAACGCCGATCAACCGCGGCAGCTTTGCGCAGTTTGTCGAGCGTGTAATAATCGTGAGGCTTCTCAAACACTTCACGGTTGACGTAATCAATCACCCTGTCCCACTGCCCGGCCTCAACCGAAGCGGCAATAAAGTCGTTTTCACGCACGGCATCCTCAAAACGCTCAAAAAACATCCGATCAATTTTCATCCCCTCAATGCCAATCCGCTCCTCTTTGATAGTTGCAAGAATGTCATCACCAGTATGCTCATAAATATTTCGCGTTCTTTGATGACCGCCGCCACCATCGTCAGTATCATCATCGCTTGAGCTGCTGGTTTTTGGAAGCTTGAGAACCTGATCGTAATCGAACTCCTCTTCAAAATATTCGCAGTTGGCAAAAAAGTCGAAGAGCTTGAACGCCACCTTGCGTGGCTCCTTAATCTCGGATTTCAACGCCTCGTCAAAAAGCTGTTCACGGAAATCGTGCAAGCGAGTGCCTCTTCCTTTGATCTGGATAAAATCCGTGGGCGAAAAAATGGGACGGAAAAGCCCGACATTGATAATATCAGGGCAGTCGTAGCCAGTGGTCATCATACCAACGGTGACGCAAATACGTGCTTTGCTGGTTCGGTATGTTTCAAGAAAATGAGCAGAACCAAGCAGATTGTTGTTGGTAAAATTAATGGTAAACTGCTGCGCTTCAGGAATTTGAGAGGTTACCTGTACGGCAAAGTCGGACTGATATTTGCCGGGGAACATCCGGTCAGCCATCTGGTTCAAAATCTCAGTCAGTTTCAAGGCATGGTGCTGGCTGACTGCAAAGATGATAGATTTGCCAATTTCACCGCTGATGGGGTCGCGCAAAGCATTCTCAAGAAAAACCTTGCAGAAGAGTTGATTGGTTTGCGGTGAGAAAAAGCGTTTTTCAAATTGCCGCTGGCGGAACACTTCATCGCTGTTCTCGCCATCATCGTCGGTAAAGGTGGCAGTAAATCCTTGTGCCGAAAGCAACGCTGTGGTAATGGATGAACGCGCATCAACCACAATTGGATTAATCAGATAGCCATCCTTCACGCCATCCAGTAGAGAATAACGATAGGTCGGCTGGCTGTGTTCGCACCCAAAAGTGCGGTAGGTGTCGAGCAGTAAACGGCGTTCGGTTTCACGAGGATCTTTGGCTTCACTTTTGGTTCCCTCAAACCGTTTGAGATAATCGCGCGGTGTTGCCGTCAGTCCAAGTTTGTAGCCGATAAAGTAATCGAATACCGCACGAGCATTGCCGCCAATCGAGCGATGTGCTTCATCAGAAATCACCAGATCAAAATCCGTGGGTGAAAAAAGCCGCTGATATTTGTTGTTGAACAAAAACGATTGTACCGTGCTCACAACAATTTCCGCACGATGCCAGTCATCACGATTTTCCTTATAAATAACTGTTTTATAATCGTTTACAAGATAAGCCTTAAACGCTTTTGCGGCTTGATCTTCCAGCTCAAGCCGATCAACCAGAAAAAGTACTCGGCGCGCATTACTGGTTTTGATGAAAAGCTTGATCAATGCTGCGGCAACCAGCGTTTTGCCGGTGCCGGTCGCCATTTCAAACAGAAAGCGATCTTTACCTTCTTTTACTGCTTGCTGCAACGCCACAATTGCGTTCAACTGATACGAGCGCAAAAAGCGTAACTTATTGGCTTGAATGTAAAGAGGACGTTCTGCAATATTTTGCCATCCCGCTTCAACAGCATAGGTCGGGCGCTGCGTCAGGGCGATGTAGTCATTCCCAACCTGCTCATCCACAATGTGTTGTGGATTGCTGCTGATTTTCTGATAGTGATCCAGCGAATCCGGCGTTGGAAATGATGTTATAATATAAGGATTGCCCTGTTCGAGATTCCAAAAGTAATGGAGATTACCGTTGGAGAGAATCACAAAACGGCAATTCTGCGACCGCGCATACCGCCGCGCCTGTTCTTTACCAACCAGAGGATGTTTCTCTTCAGCTTTAGCTTCAAGCACGAGCACAGGAAAACCTTTGTCGTTCAAGAGTAAAAAATCTATAAAACCCTTTTGAACAAGTTCATAGTTTTCACCAAATGCGTTGAGCTCTGTGGTTGTTATGGCTACCTTTGGTTCAAGCTGAATATTGGCGGGCTTGCTTCCTTCGGCGAAAAAACGCCAGCCAGCAGCTTCAAGCAGCTTGTTGATTTTAATGCGGGCTGTGGCTTCTTTGTTGTGCATTGTTATTTTTGTCTCCTCGTTGGGAACTCCATCATTGCGGCAGCTTGTTCCCAATCACTTTTCGATTCACCACGCTCACCCATTTCGCGTAACTCTTCAAAAGAATAATCCGACATTCAAGTAAAGCATTTCCGCCCATCAAACAAAAACCATACAACGACGAAATCAACCTTAGGTTTAAAATACCGATTATGGAAAAAGGAATCAAAAGTTGTCAAGAAAAGCGCTCTTGCCTGATGTTTGTCTTCGTCTCAAAAGAAGTGCATATTTATCGGCAAGAACTGTACCGTATAACGCTTTACAATGTTTGATAAGTGACGTTTCTGTTGTAGAGGTCTTTGGCGAAACAAAACAAAATGCGCCATGTTGTTGATGAGCCTGCTCAATTTCTCGCTGCCGTTTACCAATCCGGTATTACAGTTCTCGCTGTTACTGCTTATCATTCTTTTTGCGCCGGTTATCCTCAGCCGCTTCAGAATTCCAAGCCTTATCAGCCTCATTCTTGCCGGTGCCGTTATAGGTCCTTTCGGGCTGAATTTACTGCTGCGCGACAGCAGTATTGTTCTCTTCGGAACCGTTGGCTTGCTCTACATCATGTTTCTTGCCGGTCTGGAGATTGACGTTGCTGATTTTCGCAAAAACAGCGGTAAAAGCATTCTCTTTGGACTTTATACGTTTTTTATTTCGCTCTCGCTTGGCATACTGGTGGGACTTTACGTGCTGCACTTTGCACTGCTCTCATCGGTGCTGATTGGCAGTATTTTTGCCTCGCACACGCTCATTATCTATCCCGTTATCAGCAAACTCGGTATTGCTAAAAATAAAGCGGTCAACATTGCACTTGGTGGTACAATTATTACTGATACGCTTGCTCTCTTAGTGCTTGCCATTGTAGCGGGTACGGCAAATGGTGAAATAATGAGCGACTTCTGGCTGAGACTGATTATCGGTATCACGCTCTTCAGCCTGGTGGTACTGCTGCTGTTTCCCATTATTGCGCGATGGTTTTTCAAACGCTTTGACGACAGCGTTTTGCAGTACCTGTTTGTGCTGGCGATGGTCTTTTTCAGCGGATTCCTTGCCGAAGCCGCAGGCGTTGAGGCAATTATCGGCGCCTTCCTCGGCGGACTTGCGCTGAACCAGCTCATTCCACGCACCTCGGCGCTGATGAACCGAATCAAGTTTGTCGGCAACGCCATCTTCATTCCATTCTTTCTGATTGGTGTTGGCATGCTGATTGATATCCGCGCCTTCTTTAAAGATTATGAAAGCATTAAGGTGGCTGCCGTTATCACACTTGCTGCTACCATTGCAAAATATCTCTCCGCATGGATAACCCAGAAGCTTTTCGGATTTTCGCTTGATCAACGGCGACTGATTTTCGGACTCATAAGCGCTCACGCTGCCGTTGCCCTTGCTACAGTGCTGATTGGCTACAACACCACCATTGGTTACACCATCAAAGGGGAACCCATCCGGCTGCTCGGCGAAAGTGTTTTAAATGGCACGATTCTTTTTATTCTGATAACCTGTACGCTTGCGACGGTTATTGGTGAAAAGGGCGCACACAATATCGCCCGCAGTGAAGCGGCTGATGATGTTGCTGAAAAAGGAGTTACGCCTCATAAAGAGCGCATTTTAATTCATACGGATAATCTTGCCACCGTTGATGAGCTGGTCAATCTCAGTGTGACCATGACGAGCGATAAAACGCCCAGCGACATCTATGCAATGCACGTTGCCGATAACAGCTTGCCCGATGATATGGCGGAAAAGTACGCCGAAAAGGTGCTTGAAAAAGCGGTAATTACCGCATCATCCACCGATAACGAGGTAACAGGATTGCTTCGCTACGACAACAATATCACCAACGGCATTTCCGGCGTTATCAGAGAACAAAAAATTACTGATCTGATTTTAGGATTACATCACAAAAATCCTCTGACGGATGATGTTATTGACAACCATCAGGATAGTATTCTCGGACGCTGTAATGTTACCACACTGATTTACAAATCAGTACAGCCGCTTGCCACCATCAAGCGCACGATAGCGGTGATTCCTGAAAACGCAGAGCATGAAATCGGATTTTCGCTCTGGCTCCAGCGCCTTATCAACATGACTCGCAACACCGGCAGTAAACTGGTGATTTATGCTTCGCAAAAAACGATTGCCTCATTGCAGGAGAGCGCCCTCAAGCTGATTGCTAACGTGGAGTATAAGGTTTTTAAAGAGTGGGATAATTTCTGGGCGCTATCGAACGTGGTGAAAAGTAATGATAATCTCATTGTGGTAATGAGCCGGAAACATCACCACTCATATCATGCCAAAATGGCAAAGCTACCTGCCTATCTGAACAAGTATTTTCAGCAGAACAGTTTTATTCTGATCTATCCTGTTCAGACCTTTATCCCTGAAGAGAGTGTTGAAGATATTCTGGCACCACCAGTTAAAACCAGTGTCATCAATCTCGAAAGTGTTAAAACCATATTCAAAAAGGTCTATAAACGCAAGTAAAACTTCGCGATCAGCATATTCGCGGTAATTGTTCGCCAAGCGGAAGATCGATAATACGGCGAGAGCCAAACGCCGTGCGCATGACCACCATGTCAGGATGATCGTCAACCACCGAGCCAATAATGACGGCATCCCTGCCAAGATCGAAGCTGCGCATCACATCGAGAACCTGCTGAGCTTCATCGGCAGCCATAACCACCACAAGCTTGCCCTCGTTCGCCACGTGCAGAGGATCAATACCGAGCAATTCGCAGGCACCGCGCACGTCGGGCTTGACAGGAATAGTCGTTTCGTTGATTTCAATGCCGAGAGATGAGGAGCTTGCCAGCTCGTTCAGCGTTGCAGCCACACCGCCTCTTGTCGGGTCGCGCATGGCGTGAATGGCGGCAGGCGCAACATCAAGCATGGCGGCAATCATACCGTTGAGCGCCGCGCAGTCGCTTGTGATTCGCGACTGGAATGAGAGCCCTTCGCGCGAGGTCATAATCGCCATCCCGTGATCGCCAACGGTTCCCGAAAGAATGATGCTGTCACCCGTCTTCAGGTTGCGGCACGAGAGATTCACGTTCTCTCTGATAACACCAATGCCCGACGTATTGATAAAAATCCGGTCGCACTGCCCCTTGCCGACAACTTTGGTGTCGCCAGTCACCATCATCACCCCCGCACGGCGCGCAGCTTCAGCCATATTTTTGACAATGGTTTCGAGCTCCGCCAGTGGAAGTCCCTCTTCAAGCACAAAGCCCGCACTGAGATAGAGCGGCGTTGCGCCACCCACCGCAAGATCGTTGACCGTGCCGTTAACAGCAAGCTCCCCGATGTTGCCGCCAGGGAAAAAGACCGGACTCACCACGTACGTGTCGGTGGTAAAGGCAATGCGACCTGGCGGCAAATCGAGCTTCGCCTGATCATCAAGCAGATCGAGAAAAGCGTTATGGAGATGCGGCATAAAAACTCGCTGCATAAGCACTTGCGACAAACGCCCACCAGCGCCATGCGCCATCTGGATGGTTTCATGCTGCATAATCGGGACTGGGCAAATCATATAATTTTGAATGTTGGATTATGAATTTTGAATGATGTGCAGGATTTTTGGATGAACAGGATTTTCTCGCCGGAGCGAATTGCAAGTCAGTGCCATAACAAGAACAGATGCCGAAAAGCACCTCGATACTTTTACCGAAAAAGAGGTTTTTCACTGAATGCAATATGAGCCTGGTTTGAGTCAGGGTGAAATAATAATTTTGTACTTTTCATTATGGCAATAAAAAAAGAGAAAATACTGAAATTGGATGTTCATTCGTTCATTGCCACCAACCAAACACAGAGTTCAACTTTGCTTTTCGGGAAGACGCACACAATAAACTGATGAATATCACCGACGGCATCTATCGTCACATTTTGGAGTTACCGCAAATCGTGGAGGCAACAGAAAGAGAGAATGCAGTGTGATAACGTACACAGGGCTATGGGATATAAAAAAATTATTATTATTGCCGGACCTAACGGTGCAGGTAAAACAACATTTGCAAAAAACTTTCTGCCAAGAGAGGCTAAAACATTGCATTTCGTTAATGCGGATTTAATCGCTGCAGGACTCTCTCCATTTGATCCGGAAATGGCAGCACTTAAAGCTGCCAGAATTATGCTCAAAGAGATTGATGAATACGTCTTGAATGGCGAAAGCTTTGCCTTTGAAACCACGTTATCTGGCTTAACTTACCTGCAACGCATCATTGGCTGGAAAGCTCAAGGCTATAGAGTCAAACTTTGGTTTATATCCCTTTGCTCGGCAGATTGCGCAGTTGCACGAGTTGCAGAACGTGTTAAACAAGGTGGGCACAACATTCCTGAAGAGACTATTCGGCGACGGTTTGCAACTGGTCTGGACAATTTTTACCAAAAATATCGGATTGCCGTTGACTCATGGGCACTCTATGATGGCACCAGCAATCCTCCAAAACTCCTTGAATGGAGCTAATACTATGAACACGAAAGACATTCGACTATCGGACGATCCTGATCTTGCGGGATCATGGGCTGCTATGCAACGTGCTGGTAACTCTGCTATTGATATGGCTATTCAAACCAATACAGCCATTATTACCATGGCTGGCGATAAAATTGTTCGTATTACCGCAGAAGAACTTATCAAGCAACGTCAAGCCGAACACACAAAAGCTGAATCACCAGCAAAAGAACCAGACAAAAAAATCAAGCCCGTCCCGTAATCCTATAAATCGTGTTCAACACAAACCATATTTATAATAAGCCGCACATGCTCCTTCAGATGAAACCATCGTGGCACCGAGCGGATGCTCCGGTGTACACTCTTTCGCAAAAGCGGGACAGGCGTCGGGTTTGAGTATTCCCTGCAACACACTGCCACTCATACAGAGCGGCGACTCTTCTGCACAGATATTGGTGACGTTAAACCTTTTTTCGGCATCGTAGCGCGCGAACTCCTCACGAAGAGCGAGACCACTTTTGGGAATAATGCCAATCCCTCGCCACGGACGATCGATAACCTCAAAGACGTTCGAGATAATCTTCTGCGCCATCGGATTGCCCTCACGACTGACAACGCGCCCATAGCGGTTCACCACCTCCGCCTTGCCCGCTTCCAGCAGTTCGACGGTTTTGAGAATCCCCGCAAGCAGGTCAACCGGCTCAAAACCGGTCGGCACAATCGGCACATGAAATTCGCGAGCTACCGGCTCATACTCCTCATAGCCCATCACCGCGCAGACGTGACCTGCCGCAAGAAAGCCCTGCACGCGATTATCGGGTGACGAAAGAATTGCCCGCATGGCTGGCGGCACCATCACCTGACTCACCAGAACGCTGAAATTCTTTATTCCTTCGCGAGCTGCCTGCCAAACCGCCATCGCGTTGGCCGGAGCAGTCGTCTCGAAGCCGACGGCGAAAAAGACCACCTCTTTTGACGGATTGTCGCGGGCAAGGTGCAAAGCATCAAGCGGCGAAAAAACAATCCGCACATCGCCGCCCGCACTACGCACCATAAAGAGATCGCGCGCATTACCGGGCACTCGCAGCATGTCGCCAAAGCTTGTAAAAATCACCTCGTTGCGTGAAGCAATGGCGAGCGCACGTTCAATGGATTCAAGCGGTGTCACGCAAACCGGACAACCCGGTCCGTGCACCAGTTCGATGGTATCCGGCAGTAATTGGTCAATGCCGTTGCGGATAATGGAATGCGTCTGCCCACCGCATATCTCCATGATCGTCCAATGCCGCGTGGTTATTCTACGGATCTCGTCAAGCAGCTTTCGGGCAAGCTGAGGATCGCGATATTCGTCGATGTATTTCATGGATATCGGCGTTACAGTGATTGCAGTGAAGGTGGCTCTTCATCAACATCAAATGCACCACTCTCAATCAACTCCTGCCAAAGCTTGAGACTCTCCGCCGCCTCAGCTTCGTCGATAATTTTCAGCGCAAATCCAGCATGAACAATAGTGTACTGACCGACTTGAATGTCAGGCACATATTCAAGACACGCCCTCGTCTTTGAACCATTCACGTCAATAATGCCCATTTTGAGGCCATTTTCCGTAGTGAGTTCAAGTAATTTTCCTGGTATAGCAAGGCACATACAGTAGCGTCCGGTAAAAAAATGAAAAAGGTCTGAAACGACTTGAAAAACAGCGATATTAAAAGTGACGAAACGATTGATATCACCTTTATAAGCAAGGAGTTTCAGACCATGCGACAAATTACAACGATTATGAGTGAG
>CAIQSY010000068.1 GCA_903874585.1 uncultured Chlorobiaceae bacterium
CTTTACGTCAGGCTGGCCCATTTTCTTGATAGGTGTACTCTCGCTGATTTTTGCATGGGCTTATACCGGTGGACCCTATCCAATTGCCTATTCTGGTCTCGGCGATTTGTTTGTCTTTATCTTTTTTGGACTTGTGGCGGTTGGTGGCACCTATTACGTGCAGACCCACACCATCTCGCTTATCGTACTTCTTTCTGCTGTGGCACCAGGGCTCTTTTCTGTCAACATCCTGCTGGTGAATAATATCCGCGACATTGCCACCGATCGCACCGTTGGCAAAATGACGCTGCCTGCGCGTATTGGCGCATCGTGGGCGCGCGGGCTCTACGTTATCTTCACCATTATAGCATTTCTTGTTCCCGTGCTGCTCGCCCTGTATGGTTACTCAGCGTGGGGAATGCTCTCGCTGCTTTCGGCACCGCTTGCGGTCGGTATGGTGCGTCAGCTCTACGCAAGCGAGGGACGTGCGTTGAACAATGTGCTTGCTGGAACAGGTAAAGTGATGACAATTAATGGTTTACTGCTTTCATTAGGGCTTCTTCTTTAATCATCATCAGCACAAATCATGTCTCCCGATAGGGTTTCCATTGCGCTTATTCAAACCGCTTGCCAAAGCGATGTGTCCGCCAATCGTGCTCAAGCGTGTGCAAAAATACGCGAAGCAGCGGCGCAAGGCGCGCAAATTATCTGTTTGCAGGAGCTGTTTGCAACCCGCTATTTCTGCCAGACTGAGGCGTATGAAGCTTTTGATTATGCCGAAGCGATACCCGGCCCATCAACAATGGTGATGCAGGAGCTTGCCCGTGAGCTTGAGGTGGTGATTGTTGCGTCGTTGTTTGAAATTCGGGCACGCGGCTTGTATCACAACACGGCAGCCGTGATTGATGCTGACGGAAGCTATCTCGGCAAATACCGCAAAATGCACATTCCTGATGATCCCGGGTTTTATGAGAAGTTTTATTTTACGCCGGGCGACTTGGGCTACAAGGTTTTCAAAACCCGCTATGCAACGATCGGCGTCCTCATTTGCTGGGATCAATGGTATCCTGAAGCAGCTCGTTTGACGGCTCTCAAAGGGGCGGAGATTCTTTTTTATCCCACCGCAATCGGCTGGGCGGCTGATGAAGGTTCAGCCGAGGTTCGTCGTGCGCAACGTGATGCGTGGATCACCATGCAGCGAAGCCATGCGATTGCTAATGGCGTTTTTGTTGCAGCCGCGAACAGGGTTGGCACTGAGGATGAGCTGGAGTTCTGGGGCAACAGCTTTGTCTGCGATCCTTATGGGCAGATACTGCAGGAAGCCGCGCATCAAAACGAAGCCATCATTCTCGCCGAGTGCGACCTGAGTCGCATCGGGTTCTACCGTTTGCACTGGCCATTTCTGCGCGATCGGCGTATTGAAACCTACGGTGATGTGCAGAAACGTTTTCTTGACGAATAATCATTTGCCTGCACTATGAATATCTATGGACAAGTCGTTTTTTTTACGCTGGTTATCACATTTTTCATCAAAGTAGTTGCCGAGTTGCTGAATCTCAAATCGGCAGCAAAAGGTTTGCCTGCTGAGTTTGTCGGCACGTATGATGAAACGGCATACAGCACATCGCGTAATTATCTTGCGGCTACCACTCGGCTGTCGCTCGTTACCTCTGCGGTTGATTTGGCGGTGTTGCTGCTCTTCTGGTTTTCGGGCGGCTTTAATCTGCTCGATCAGTTTCTTCGCAGCTATGGATTTTCGCCTCTCATTACTGGTGTGCTTTATATCGCATCACTTTTGGTGATGCAGTCGCTGATTGATCTTCCGTTCAGCATTTACCGAACGTTTGTTATTGAGGAGAAGTTCGGTTTCAACAAAACGACGCCAGCCGTTTTTATCTCCGATCTCTTGAAAACGCTCTTGCTTGGCGCACTGCTTGGTGCGCCGCTGCTTGCGGGTGTGCTCTGGTTTTTTGAGAGCGCTGGTGAACTTGCCTGGCTCTGGGCTTGGGGTGGTGTGACGGCGGTGACGCTGCTTTTGCAGTATATTGCGCCAACATGGATTATGCCGCTCTTCAACAAATTTGAGCCACTTGAAGATGGTGAGCTGAAGCGTGCTATTATGGCATACGCCGAAACGGTACATTTTCCCCTGACTGGTGTTTATGTGCTCGATGGCTCGAAGCGTTCAGCAAAAGCCAATGCTTTTTTTACCGGTTTCGGCAAACGCAAGCGCATAGCGCTGTTCGATACGCTCATTGCCGCTCATCCGGTGCACGAGTTGGTTGCGGTGCTTGCGCATGAAATCGGACATTTCAAAAAAAAGCACATCATCATCAACATGGTGTTGAGCTTGTTCAATATGGGAGCACTCTTTTTTCTCCTCTCACTTTTTATGAATAACCGCCTGCTTTTTGATGCGTTCCATATGCAGGAGCTCTCCGTCTATGGGAGCCTCATCTTTTTTTCATTGCTCTATACGCCGGTGGAGTGGATTCTGTCGGTGGCGCTGCAGTTTCTTTCAAGAAAGCACGAGTATGAAGCTGATGCCTATGCGGTGTCAACCTACTCTCAGGGTGTCGCTCTTGCTGATGCGCTGAAAAAGTTGTCGCGTAATAATTTGACGAATCTTACGCCGCATCCGTTGTATGTTTTTCTGAACTATTCCCACCCACCAGTTCTCCAACGTATCATGCGCATTCGAGAGCGTCTGGTTGGCTGATACTAAACCCTTATGGTATGATAAGTTATTCTATGCCTCCAGAGTGGGCTTTACACAAAGCAACATGGCTTTCGTGGCCTCACCGGCTGGAGACGTGGCCTGGCAAGTTTGAGCCAGTTCCAGCGGTGTTTGTTGAAATTGCGGCCTGGCTCAGCTCTTCTGAAGAGGTACATATCAATGTGCTCGATGAAACGATGGAACGTGAAGTCTGCGCATTGTTTGCCAACTCGCGCCACCCAGAGTTGCGTAGAGAGCGCATTTTTCTGCATAGAATTCCCACAAACGATGCGTGGTGCCGCGATCATGGGCCAAATTTCGTGTTCCGCCAAAGTGAGGGGAAGAGCGAAAAAGTTATCATGAACTGGGATTATAATGCGTGGGGTGGAAAGTATCCCGCCTTTCAAGATGATAATGCCGTTCCGGCAACGATTGCCGCATTACAGCAGTTGCCCATTGTTGCGCCGGGCATGGTGCTTGAGGGTGGTTCGATTGACGTTAACGGAAATGGGCTGCTGCTCACGAGCGAGGCATGTCTGTTAAATCGCAATCGTAATCCGTCAATGAGCCGCGAGC
>CAIQSY010000069.1 GCA_903874585.1 uncultured Chlorobiaceae bacterium
AATTCCGCAAAAAGCAGATAAATCATTCTTTAATAGCATAATACACAAAATAACGCTTATCCCGTTGCGCTCATCTTCATATTATCAAGCAGCCGAACCGAACCACAGAACACGGCAAGCGTCATAATAAAAATACCTTTACTCTTTCAATTTTTTAATGTTTGAATTCGTTGCCAACGACTTCATTTGACTGATAGCTGTTTGATTGAGCTTTACCAAACGTTCAGGCTGTGTTAAGCACATTTTGATAAATTCTGCATTCAGGCTTTCCATATTAGCCAAAATCAACAATTGCTCAATGGTGGCGTAGTCTCGGATATTGCCCTCTAAATCGGGATTTTCTTCTCTCCATTGTTTAGCTGTCTTTCCAAATAAAGCCACATTCAGCACATCACCTTCATTTGCATAAATTTGATTGATTTGCTCCTTTCTCAGATTTTCAGGGATAATATTATCTTTGATAGCATCGGTGTGAATGCGATAATTAATTTTAGCAAGGGTTCGGTTTAGGTTCCAATTAAGTTTCAGTCGGTCATTTTCTTCAGCTTTCAGACGTTGAAATTCATTCACCAGATATATTTGAAACTCTGGACTTAGCCACATGGCAAAGTGGAAAGCAATATCTTTGTGGGCAAATGTTCCGCCGTATCTTCCAGCTTTCACAAGCAATCCTTGAGCTTTTGTTCGCTCTATCCATTGTCCTGCCGACATTATAAACCTGTTCACTCCAGCCTCTTGTGCAATTACCCCGAATTCGGGGTAATTAAAACCCGAGTTGTTTATTTTTTCCCATATCCCCAAATACTCAATGGTATTCTTATTGGTTATCCATTTACCAATTAAACCACTTCCTTCTTTAAAGCCACTGGTCACATCAGTAAGGCTTATATAATCCGTTTTATTTTTGGTAATAACCGTTATAGCGGTTTCTTTTACGAATATTTTATTGCCTTTAGCCATTATTTTGCTCAATAAGTTGCTCCGCCAGTCTGATGTGGTTGCGTGCTATGCGCTCATCTTCCTATTATCAAGCAGCCGAACCGAACCACAGAACACGGCAAGCAGCAGCCGATACTCTTTGCCGGCATCCGCACGCTCGGCTAATGCAAAGCTCTCCTCATCCACAAAGTTGACGTAATCGGTGCGGCACTCGGGCACGGAATTGATCATCTCAGCCACCTCAGCCACAATTTTTTGCAGGTTGAGTTCCCCTTCGGCAAGGCGCTGCTCGGCATGGCAAAGCCCTCGATAGAGCACGTCTGCGGCGATCCGTTCGTGGCTGGAGAGGTAGATATTTCGTGAACTGACCGCCAAACCATTTGTCTCGCGGACAATGGGCGCGGCAACCACCGAAACATCAAGATTCAAATCTGCCACCAAGCGCCGGATAATGGCAAGCTGCTGTGCATCCTTTTCGCCAAAAATCGCGGTATGCGGTTTGGTGATATTGAACAGTTTGGTGACAATGGTGGCAACGCCGTTGAAGTGCCCGGGGCGCTGCTGCCCTTCAAATTGCTCGGCAATTGCGCCACACTGCAACGTCGTCTGGTAGTGCTCGGGGTAAATGCTGCCGGCCTCGGGCGCAAAAAGGTAATCGACACCCGCCGATTTAGCAAGGGCCACATCCTGCTCAAAAGGACGTGGATAACGGTGGAGATCTTCGTTGGCGCCAAACTGCGTCGGGTTCACGAAAATGGTGAGAATGACGGTTCCTGCACGCTCTCTGGCAAGCTTGACAAGGCTGAGATGCCCTTCGTGCAGCGCCCCCATCGTCATCACAACGGCAAGAAGCTGACGGTTGAGACGCAGCTTTTCAGCTATCGCCTGCATCTGTTCCGGTTCATTAATAATCTGCATAACTCCTTCTTTTTATGTACTTCAGCGCTCATCTTGCAAACGTTCATCCATCGCTTCCGCCGCCATCTCATCATCGCTTTCAACCTCTTCACGACAATATTTTGAGCGGCTCTTGCTGATTTTCTCTTCTGCTGGATGAACAATCACCACAAACTCACCTCGCGTTTTGCCATCGGCAAGCTGCTGGCGGATAACATCAATTGAACCAACAAGATACTCTTCATAAACTTTTGTCATCTCGCGCCCGATAAAAATGGTTGCATCGGGCATGATCGCCTCAACTTCGTCAAGCAGCTTGAGAATCCTGAAGGGCGATTCGTACACAACAAAGGTGGCGTGCAGTCCTGCAAGATACTCCAGCCTGCTTTTTCGCCCTTTTTTATGCGGCAGAAATCCCGCGAAAAAGAAGTTGTTGACGGGCAGCGGGCAGACTGAGAGCGCCGCCGTCAGGGCGCTTGCCCCGGGAATCGGGATGGCACGAAACCCCCGTTCACCGAGAGCGTGCAGCAGCGCGTAGCCCGGATCACTCACCACCGGCGTACCTGCATCGGTAATGAGCGCCACATCATCGCCCGCCTCAAGCAGCGCGAGTATCTGCCCGATTGCGCGTGGCTCATTGTAATTGTGGTAGCTGATAAGTTTTTTGCCTGAAATATCGAGATGCTTCAAAAGAATTGAGGCGCGGCGAGTATCTTCACAGGCAATTGCTCCAACCTGTTGCAGGGTTTTTATCGCTCTCAGCGTTATATCTTCGAGATTGCCGAGAGGCGTTGCAACAACGTAAAGCGTGGCGGTATGTTCGGCGGCGGTGTGCAAGGGGGAGATGGTTGGGCAAAAGGTTTGTTATGTAGAATCACGATGGTTTTATTATAATAATAAAAATACGATAAACAGCGTTCAGTAGCCGATGAAGGATCACAAAGAGTTACTCTCAGTCAGCGATTTGCGGGTGCAATTTGCAGGAAAAAAGAGCGGGATGATGGGCAAGACCAAGCCGATACCCGTGGTGAATGGCGTTACGTTTTCGGTAATGAAAGGCGAAACGCTTGGGCTTGTTGGAGAATCGGGCTGCGGCAAAACCACGCTTGGCAGGGCGCTTATCCGACTTGGACAGCCCTCGGTAACGGGCAACATTCGTTTTGACGGTCGCGAAATTTCAACGCTCAATAACCACGAGTTCCGTTCGTTGCGCAAAGAGATGCAGATGATTTTTCAAGACCCGTTTGGTTCGCTGAACCCGCGCCTGACGGTTCGCCAAACGCTCGAAGAGGTGCTGCTGGTGCACCATATTGCGCGTGGCGCTGCAGCAAGTAAACGTATTGAGGAGCTTCTCGATGTGGTGGGTTTGAGCCGCGACTACAGTAACCGTTATCCTCACGAATTTTCCGGCGGTCAGCGCCAGCGCATCGGTATTGCACGCGCGCTTGCTGTGAATCCGAAGTTTATTATCTGCGATGAGCCGGTGTCGGCGCTTGATGTCTCCATTCAGTCGCAGATTATCAATCTCCTGAAAGATCTTCAGCGCGATATGGGATTGACTTATCTCTTTATTGCGCACGATCTTTCGGTAGTGGAATATATCTCCGACCGCGTTGCCGTTATGTATCTTGGCAATATTGTTGAGATTGCCGAATCAACGGAGCTTTATACCAATCCTGAACACCCCTACACCAGAGCGCTGCTTTCCGCAATTCCCAATCCTGAATATGGAGCAAAAAAAGAGCGCATTCTCCTCAACGGTGATCTGCCCGGACCGCTCAACATGCCTTCAGGCTGCCCCTTTCATCCACGCTGTCCCCAAGCAATGCCCGTCTGCAAAGAGCGCACATCAAAGCTGCGCGATCGCAAGAAGAACGGCCATCAGGTAGCCTGCCTGCTTTATGAATAAAAAGAAGGAAAGAGAAACTCTATAACCGTTATAAGCTATTTTTAAAGAACCTCTTACGCTACTTATGAAGAAGATCACGATGTCCAAAATCTCTCTACCATTCAAAGGGCGAGGCTGCCTCCAAGCTGGCTGCCTCACCGTTATCATTGCGCCGATTCTGATTGTTACTGCTCTCTTTTTTGTGCTGCGCTCATCACACAAAGCGCCCGACCGTTTTGTGCTGGTACTGCCGCTCAGTGGCACACTGAATGAAATTAACAGCGAAAGCTCCTCACTTCCCTTCATGCCCTCAAACGGCGACCTCTCCCTGCAGGAGGCGCTCTTTGTGCTTGACCATGCCGCAACGGATGAACATGTCGGCGAAGTGCTGCTCGATATTGGCGACGTACAGGCAACCCCTGCAAAAATCGCAGAGATGCGTAGCGCCGTTGAAAAGGTGCGAAAAAGCGGCAAAAAAGTGACCGCATTTCTGCACGACTCTACCGACGACAACGACTATCTCCTTGCCTCAGCCTGCACCTCAATTGTGATGGAGCGAGGCGGCTACCTCCAGCTTGATGGCTTGAAGGCGGAATCGTTTTTTTATACCACACCACTTGAAAAGCTTGGCGTTCAGGTCCAAGCCGCACAATGGAAAACCTATAAAAGCGGCATTGAGCCGTATGTTCGCACCGGCGCCAGCAAGGAGTATTTCGAGCAGATCAATGCGTTACTTGATGATTTTTATAGCGATTATCTGAACTATGTCAGTCAACATCGCAAGCTCAGCCGTACAGCCTTTGAGGCGATTATCAACAATGAAGCCCTGCTTTCTGCCAGCCGCGCCAAAGCGCTTGGGCTGGTTGATACCATTGCCTCATCATGGGAGTTGCAGCGTTCTCTGACGAAAAAACTCACTGGGGAGGAGCTGAGCAGCGACAACGATGCCTACCGCTCCGCTGCCGACTATCGCGCTGAGATGGCATGGCCGCAGAAATTCACCACCGATGACGCCATTGCCGTAGTTACCATTTCAGGCACCATCGTCCGTTCTGCAACAGACATGGTTGATGGCACTGACGTTGCAACAGTAGAGCGCTCGCTCAATGCAGCATTGGAGAACAAAAAAGTAAAAGCAGTTGTGCTGCGCATTGACAGCCCGGGTGGCGATGCACTTGCCTCAGCAGATATGCTCCAGATGCTCAATGCCGCTGCGGCAAAAAAGCCGCTCGTGGTCTCCATGTCGGGGGTTGCTGCTTCAGGCGGATATATGGCGGCACTTGCGGGAAAAACCATTGTTGCCCATCCGCTCACCATCACCGGCTCCATCGGCGTCTATGCGCTGAAACCCAACATCAGCGCCTTGGCCGACAAGATCGAGTTGAAACGCAACGTTGTTACACGCGGTCGCTATGCCGATGCCAACACTCCTTTCAAGCCACTTGAGGGCGAAGCGTATAATAAATTCATAGCAACCACCGGCGAAGTCTATAGTGACTTTATCGGTAAAGTTGCCATATCGCGCAAAATGAGCGTTACCGCAGTTGATGCCGTTGCCGGCGGGCGCATCTGGACGGGCAGCCGAGCACTGCAGGCAGGCTTGGTGGACCGCATGGGTGGGCTCTTCGACGCCATTCGTCTTGCACAAGAGCGTGCAGGCATCAATAAGGCTGAAAAGCCAGCCATTCTGCTCTATCCCGTTCAAAAAAAATGGGTTGAAGCGCTGCTTGCCAACAACAGCACGAGTGTTTCCGAGCGTATTGTTCTTATGCTCAAGCAGCAACTGATGCACAACATTATGCCAAAGCAGCAGCTCTCGTCCATGCAGTCATTCTATGAAATGCTGATAAACTCCGGCGAGCTGCATATCCTGGCGGTGATGCCAGGCGAGGTGATGGTGAAGTGAGTCGAAGCCACCGCTTTTCAGCCCTGAAAGGGTGCCATATACCAGCATAGGGTGAAGCCCTATGACTATGAACGTACAGAGCCGAACGACGCAACAATTTACCGTCATGACATGTGGGAGATAAAAAATATCTTTCTAACTTTGCAGCATTCCTAAACATTCGTTTCCACAACATTTTACCAAAAACCATGAAAGCTTCAGATCCAATGATGCAACCGCTCTCACTCGATGAGTTTACCCTGCTCGAACAATTTCTTTCCTCCGATCAAACACCACAAGATGCCCTCGCTTCGCTTGAAATGCTTGACGGCTACATGACTGCCGCAATCGTTGGACCACAGCTTTTTAATGCGGAGGACTGGTACGCCACAATATGGGATCAAGATAAAAAGCTGGAACCTGCATTTTCCTCACCAGAAGAAGCTGAGTTGATAAACAGCCTGATTGTTCGGCACAACAACGCCCTGACAAATCTGTTTGATGATGATCCCGAATCTTTTCTGCCATTCTTTGATCGAGTCGGATATGAAAATGAAGAGATGAAGAAAAGTGGTGTAGAGGAGTGGGCTATGGGTTTTCTCATTGGCATGGAGCTCGTCCACGACGCATGGCAACCGCTCTTTGATGATGAAGATGCAGCGGTTTTATCAATGTCACTCTTCATGCTCAGTAAAGTATCAGAGGAATTCCGCCATCTCACCGATCGCGAAATCGCCGAACTAACCGAATCTGTAGCCGATTGTGTCATCAGCATCTACGCTTTCTGGAATGGAGAAGAGGGGGTGAACGAGGATGAGGACTATGACGACGACGAGGAATAAAACAAAAAAGCTCCGTGAAATGGACACTTCACGGAGCTTGAATAACGTGTTGAACACTTACGCTTCAGCGCCCTCAGCTTCTACCTCAAAATGAACCTTAACGGTAATATCCATAAAGAGTTTTGCATCAGCCTCATATTTACCAAGTGCTTTAATTGGAGCTTCAATTGTAATCTTACGACGATCAATCTCAAAGCCCTGTACTTTCAACGCCTCGGCAATATCAGCAGAAGTAACCGTTCCAAACAGTTTACCCGATTCGCCGGCTTTTGCAAAAACTTTCAATGACAACTGCTCAATTTTCTGCGCATGTTCACGAGCATGCTTCCGTTGCAGCTCAACCTTTTTCGCCTGCTGTTTTTTCTCTGTCTCAAGAGCTTTAAGGGTGCCTTCTGTCGCTCTTATTGCTATACCCTGCGGAATAAGGAAATTGTTTGCATAACCGTTTTTTACGGCAACAACTTCACCTGCATCGCCAAGGGTAGCCACATCTTTTCTTAAAATGACTTTCACTGCTTAGCTTCCTCGTTCAATAGATTGCAAAATTGTTTATTTGTATTCGTCAACAACATAAGGAATTACAGCCAAAAAACGCGCCCATTTTACTGAATGCGTCAGCAGATTCTGCTCTTTGGCGGAAAGACCTGTAATGCGACGGGGAATAATTTTCCCCTGATCGTTGATAAATCTTTTCAACTTGCGCTCATCTCGGTAATCAAAAAATACAACCTGATTTTTCGATACTTTCTTCTTAGAGGCAAGGGCATTGCTCAACGATTTGTTGCCCTGTGACTTCGGACCGTGTGATGGTGTAAATTTTTGTTTCATAAGTTCATTACAAAATTTTGCTTACCCTGCCTTCTCAATCGGAAGAGAGGTATTTGTACTCATAAATATGTTCATGCTCCTCATGGTGCACATCGTCGTGATGGATATCATGACAATCATCTTCAATAAAGCCCTCTTCATCTTCCTCACCATTTTTATGGCGCTTGTTCAAGAACTGAATACGTCTCGCCTTTATTTCAACCACAGTTCTGGAGGTTCCATCCTGTGCTTTCCATGTGCGACTCTGCAGCTCACCATCAACAAGAACAGCAGAACTTTTTTTGAGATTGTCACGGCAACTTTCAGCGAGCTTATTCCAAGCAACAACTCCAACATAGCAAACATCCTCTTGCCATACATGGTTGCTGTCCCTAAACCTTCTATTGCACGCAATTGAGAAATTAACGACCGGTGTTCCCCCTGAATTTGTCTGTCTGAAAACAGGATCTTTTGTCAAATTTCCAGCGATAATAACGCTGTTTATTTCAGGCATCTTCAACTCAGCCATAACACCCCCTCCGTTTGATTCTCAAAATGAATCAGTGCGCAGTATGCGTTCATACCAACCATCATCATTTCTGGAGACTCTCAGCAGCATTAGCCTCAGCAAGAGCAGCATCTTCAGGGCTGCCAATGACAACGCTATACTTCTCTACTCTCTTACGCATTTCAAGCAATGCACTGGAGAGATGAATAATCAAGTAACGAAGAAGCTGTTCCTCATAACGAAGAACTTTTTCAATCTCAGCAATCACCGGCGTGGCTGCTGTAAATTCAATGTGCGCATAATAACCAATGGTCTTTTTCTTAACCGGATAAGCCGTTTTACGTCTGCCGATTTCAAGAACATGGGAGACTGTGCCACCTTTTTCAGTAATCACTCGCTGCACCATCGCCATTGCTTCAGCAATAACTTCATCCTGAAGTCCGCCATCAATGATAAGTGTGCATTCATACAGTTTGTTTGTTTCCATAGCGCAAATGTTTGTAATAATTAATACTCCTCAGTTGCTTGCAATATGGCGAGAGTCTGACATTGCGCTAATCAGCCCCACGGCTTCACCCTGTTGCGGGTGAACACCATCTGCAAATTTGAACATTTAAGGTAATCTATTTACCCGTTTTTTCCAACCATTGCAAAAATATGGAACAATGAGCATCATCACGCCTGCAAACTCTTGAAATAAGAGATAATATGGTCAGCAATCATATGTGGCGAAAGATCATTCATACAGCGAAAATGACCTTTCGGACATTTATCCCGACCAATATGGGAGCAAGGTTTGCACGGCAACCCTCCAACCTCAAAAAGCTCGTAGGACGTTTGCCAAGGCAAAAAACCAAATGCTTGAGATGAAGAGCCAAAAAGCACAAAAAGCTTCTTTTTAAATGCTGAAGCAAGGTGCATTAAACCTGTATCGTTACAAAGCACAGCGTCACAATGCGACAATAAGGCAGCCGTCTGCATAAGCGAACAACGCCCTGCAAGATTAATCACCGATCCACGACAACGATCATGCAAAAAATTCAGTAGTTCTGTGGCATAAGGCGCATCCTCAGCTCCCCCCAGTAAAAGCACCCGCACAGCGAAGTGCTCGTATAAACGCGTAACAATAGCCGCAAGATGTTGTGGTGGAAGATCG
>CAIQSY010000070.1 GCA_903874585.1 uncultured Chlorobiaceae bacterium
CTGAATCCTGAACTGTTGCAGGAGAAACTCCGCGAAAACCTTGCGGCAAAAAACAAATTGTTCAAAAATATTTACGAGAAAGAGGAGCTCGATGTTGAGCTGATGGTGCGTGAGTATGAAGAGTTCGATAAAATTATTGATCCTTACGTTACCAACACGCAGCTTTATCTGAATCGTCAGCTTCAGGCGGGTAAAACGGTGTTGCTTGAGGGTGCACAAGGTTGCCTTCTCGATGTTGATCATGGAACGTATCCTTATGTTACTTCATCAAATCCAACCTCTGGAGGTGCTTGTACAGGTTCAGGTATTGCTCCGAATTATATTGGCAAGGTGATTGGTGTCAGTAAGGCGTATATGACCAGAGTTGGTAATGGCGCGTTTCCATCAGAGTTACTTGATGAAACGGGTGAACTGCTTGGCAAGATTGGTCATGAATTTGGTGCTACTACGGGCAGAAAGCGTCGTTGTGGCTGGCTTGATCTTGTGGCTTTACGCTATTCCTTGACGGTTAATGGTGTTACGGAAATTGCTCTTACCAAGCTTGATGTGCTCGATACGTTTGCAGAAATCAATATTTGTACATCGTATATGCTCGATGGTAAAGAGATTCACGATTTTCCAACCGATCACCAGACACTGGCGCGTGTGACCCCTGTTTATACTACCATGAAAGGGTGGAACGCTTCAAACGCTCATGCCCGCACCTTTACGGATATGCACCCCGAAGCGCAAAATTATGTGAATTTTCTTGAAGATGAACTTCAGGTTCCTGTTACCTTTATCTCTGTTGGTCCGGGACGCGAAGAGACTGTTTTCAAATAATCAGCATAACAACCAAATTTTTATGGCTTTACTGGATATTGCAGTGATTCCGCTCGATAGTAAGGAGGGGAGTTTAAGCAATTTTGTTGCTGGCTTGCAGGAGATTCTTGCTGCAAGTGGCTGCAGCTACAGATTGCACGATATGGGCACAACGGTTGAAGGACCAGCGCCTCTCCTGTTTGAACTTGCACAAAAGTTGCACGAATACTCCTTTACTCATGGTGGAAAGCGAGTTTATACCGTCATGAAGATTGACGATCGTCGTGACCGTGCAGTGCGTCTTGGCGAAAAAACTGCATCAGTGAAAGCAAAAAACACCACTTCAAGCGCTTTGCTTGAGTAAGGGGATTAGTGAAAAATATTTTATCTTCAGCTTCTTTATGTTTGACCGTTGTAATACAGCGTTTCAGCGGGCAATAACTCTCAAAAGCAAACAGTAATGATGCAGGTTACCGATGATATTCAGATAATCAAGGAAGATAACGTCACGCACAGTTTTTGTGGTCTTGCCTGTGTCGGTTGGATGTATCAGAAAATCAAGGATAGCTTTTTTCTCATTCTTGGGACGCACACCTGTGCTCATTTTCTGCAGAATGCTCTCGGCATGATGATTTTTGCTAAACCACGGTTTGGTATTGCGCTCATGGAGGAGGGTGATCTTTCCAAAAATGAGCCAACCTTGGAGGAGATTATCAGTGAAATAAAGGCTGATCATCATCCATCAGTCATTTTTCTGCTCTCTTCATGCACGCCGGAGGTGATGAAAGTTGATTTTAAAGGGCTTGCTCACCATTTGAGCACAGCGGACGTTCCGGTTCTTTTTGTTCCGGCAAGTGGTCTTGTCTATAATTTTACTCAAGCCGAAGATTCTGTACTTTCGGCGCTGGTTCCTTTCTGTCCTCAAGCTCCTGCTGGCGAGAAAAAAGTCGTCTTTCTCGGTTCGGTGAACGATGTTACTGCTGATGATTTGCGTGCAGAGGCAGAAGAGCTGGGTATTCCTGTCGGTGGTTTTCTACCTGAATCACGGTTCGATAAAATGCCAGCAATAGGCCCCGATACGGTACTTGCTCCTATTCAGCCCTATCTGTCGCGTGTTGCCATGAAGCTCTCCCGTGAACGGGGTTCGAGTGTTCTGCATTCGCTTTTTCCTTTTGGTCCTGATGGTACCAGAGCGTTCTGGGAAGATCTCGCCCGTGAATTCGGCATTACCGTTGATTTACGCGAGCGAGAAAAAGCCGCATGGGAGAAGATTCGCCAGCAGACTGATTTATTGAAAGGCAAAAAAGTTTTTTTGACTGCAGATACCATGATGGAGCTGCCTCTCGGCCGTTTTCTTCACCATGCAGGAGCTGATGTGGTTGAGTGCAGCAGCGCCTATATTATCAAGAAATTTCATGCGCGTGAACTTGAGGCGCTTGCTGGTGTGCGCGTTGTAGAGCAGCCTAATTTTCATCGCCAGCTTGAGGACGTTAAACGGATTAAGCCTGATCTTATTGTTACTTCGCTCATGACTGCCAATCCTTTTGTTGGTCATGGTTTTGTGGTGAAGTGGAGTATGGAGTTTCTGCTTATGTCGATTCACAGTTGGTCTGGGGTTATTAACCTTGCTAACTTGTTTGTTTCACCACTTCAGCGTCGCAGTAATTTGCCTGCGTTTGATGAAAAAGTATGGCTTGAAGGCGTTATGCCGAGTGCCGAATAATTCACTGCAAAGAAATGCAACAACAAACGTTATAGAAATATGCGCTTAGCTTTCTGGCTCTATGAGGGCACAGCCCTTCATGGTATCAGCCGAGTCACCAACAGTATGAAAGGGGTTCACACCGTCTATCACGCGCCTCAGGGCGATGACTATATTACGGCCACTTACACCATGCTTGAAAGAACCCCGCAATTTCCGGGTTTGTCTATCAGCGTTGTTCGCGGAAGAGACCTTGCGCAGGGAGTTTCGCGACTGCCGACAACGTTGCAGCAGGTTGACAATCATTATCATCCAGAACTTACCGTTATTGCGCCGAGTTGCAGTACGGCCCTGCTTCAGGAAGATCTGAATCAGCTCGCTGCCCATTCGGGAGTGCCGGAGGAGAGGCTGATGGTTTATGCACTCAATCCATTCCGAGTCTCTGAAATTGAGGCTGCTGATGGTCTTTTTACGGAGTTAGTGAAGCGCTATGCCGCGACTCAAGAAAAAACAGCCGTACCATCGGTCAATATTCTCGGCTTTACGTCGCTTGGTTTTCATCTTCGGGCTAATTTGACCAGTCTTACCCGCATGTTACAAGCGCTGGGTGTTGCTGTTAATGTGGTTGCTCCATGGGGAAGCAGTATCGACGATTTGAGAAAACTTCCTGCAGCATGGTTGAATATTGCCCCGTATCGTGAGATTGGGGTGAACGCGGCAGCATATCTTGAAGAGACGTTCGCCATGCCATCGCTTTGCGATACTCCACTTGGTGTTGAGCCCACTATGGCTTGGCTGCGTTCGTTGATTGCAAAGCTGAATGCTATGGGTGCAGAGCGGGGAGTTCCGCCACTTGTGATGCCGAATCTGAAAGCATTTTCGCTGGATGGACTCAGTGCGCCGAGTGGCGTGCCGTGGTTTGCGCGTACGGCTGATATGGAGAGCTTCAGTAACAAGCGTGCGTTTGTGTTTGGCGATGCAACGCATACGGTCAGTATCGTCAAGTTTTTGCACGACGAACTCGGTATGCAGATTATTGGCGCAGGAACCTATCTGGAGCAGCACGCTGACTGGGTACGAAAAGAGTTGGCAGGATACCTTCCGGGTGCGTTAATGGTAACCGATCGTTTTCAGGATGTATCGCAGCTTATTGAGGATGAAATGCCCGATTTGGTTTGTGGTACGCAGATGGAGCGCCACAGTTGCCGTAAGCTTGATGTGCCTTGTATGGTTGTGTGCCCTCCAACACATATTGAAAACCATCTTCTCGGCTATTACCCATTTTTTGGTTTTGCAGGTGCCGATGTTATTGCGGATAGAGTCTATCTCTCATGCAAACTCGGTCTTGAAAAGCATCTTATCGACTTTTTTGGTGATGCTGGTCTGGAATATGAAGAGAGTGTTGCCGAAGCGCCAGTTGTTTCGGTTGATCAGGCAGCATCTGTGGTTGATCAAGCTGTGGACGTCGCTACATCAGCTTCATCTGCACCGACCTCATCACCTGCACCAGTTATAGCTGATGATGGAGAGATGAAGTGGACGGATGATGCAGAGGCGATGTTGAAAAAAGTACCATTTTTTGTTCGTAAAAAGGTGCGCAAGAACACAGAAAACTTTGCGCGTGGCATTGGAGAGCCAGTTATTACGCTTGAAGTTTTCCGAAAAGCGAAAGAGTCGCTTGGCGGGTAAGATTTTTTCTATCAATCATATTTTTCTGTTACCTATTATGAGTTTAGTATTAGCGGTATATGGCAAAGGTGGTATTGGTAAAAGCACCACAAGCGCCAATATTTCGGCATCACTTGCCTTGAAAGGCGCCAAAGTGCTCCAGATTGGCTGTGACCCAAAGCACGACAGTACCTTTCCTATTACCGGAAAATTGCAGAAAACCGTTATTGAGGCTCTTGAAGAGGTTGATTTTCACCATGAAGAGCTGAGTGCTGACGATATTATTGAAACCGGTTTTGCTGGTATTGACTGCCTTGAAGCTGGTGGTCCACCTGCTGGCAGTGGCTGTGGTGGCTACGTTGTTGGTGAATCTGTGACGTTGCTCCAAGAGCTTGGTCTTTACGATAAGTATGATGTGATTTTGTTTGATGTGCTTGGCGACGTTGTTTGTGGTGGTTTCAGTGCACCGCTTAACTATGCCGACTACGCTATTATTATTGCCACGAATGACTTCGATAGTATTTTTGCTGCAAATCGTCTTTGCATGGCTATTCAGCAGAAAAGTGTTCGTTACAAGGTAAAACTTGCCGGTATTGTTGCTAACCGTGTTGATTACACAACGGGTGGCGGTACTAATATGCTTGAGCAGTTTGCTGAAAAAGTTGGTACACGTTTACTTGCTAAAGTGCCTTACCACGAAATGATTCGCAAAAGCCGTTTTGCCGGCAAAACTCTTTTTGAACTTGACGATGCGAAAGAGTACCCTGAGTGCTTGCAGCCTTATGACGACATTGCAAATGAGTTGATTCAGGATGAACCTCTCTCCTCAATTCCTGTGCCGATTGGCGATCGCGAAATCTTTAAGATGGTGAATGGGTGGTCGTAACCTTTTTTATAGAAGTCACGCGATAGTTTTATCGTAGAGTATCTTTTCTTTTTGAGCCGTATGTTGATACGGCTCTTTTGTTGTGCACCCAGCATGGGCAAAATCTTGGAGATGGAAGTCCTCCCGTGAGTTGATTACAGCGAAGCGAAGCGAAGAGCGAAACCGCGATCCGAGAGAAGGCGGGGAGAAGCCTCGGCGTGTCTCGATAACTCTTTTTGCGGCACCTGAAAATATGGTTACTTTCTCTCAGGGTTATTTCAGTTGCTCGAAAATGGGTTTGTTTTTTTTCCCATAGTTGAAATCCAAAGATATATCATTCACGAATAAATAGAGGTGCCCTAAACCATTATGTCAGAAAATAAAGTATGCCGACTTTGGAAATTCCTGACTTATAGTGATTCATGGAAAAACTGTGATACATCATTCATTGATGATATATCTTCTTCGTGGTTTCAACGAAGAAGCAAGTTACAAGGTAATTCACAGGAATATGAACTCTTTTTAACTCAATTGAAAAGAGAACATGCAATAGAGACTGGGATTGTTGAACGAATGTATGATCTTGATAAAGGTATTACAGAAACCTTTATTAAGGAAGGTTTTGTTCAATCTTATATTAGTCATGGGGATACCAATGTACCTATCCCAAAATTGATCAGTCATTTAAAAGACCATTTTGATGCAGTTGACTTTATTTTTTCTATAGTAAAAGAAAACAGAGAATTAACGGTGAGTTTTGTAAAGGAGTTACATTCATTAGTGACTCAACATCAAGACTATACTGATGGTAAAGATCAATTTGGATGTGAAATAAAAATTAAATTATTACGAGGAAAATATAAAGAACGAGAGAATAATCCGTCAAGAGATGATGGTACTATAATAATGTACTGTCCACCAGAACATGTTGATGCCGAGATGGATAATCTTATTTCCTTGTATAATAGAGCGGTTTCTAATGCTGTTCATCCTATTATTAATGCAGCATGGTTTCATCATGCTTTTACAACTATTCATCCATTTCAAGACGGGAATGGTAGGCTTGCTCGTCTCTTGTCCAGCTTCATACTTATCAAGAATGGTTTTTTCCCATTTACAGTGTTGAGGGATGATGCTAAAGTAAAGTATATTAACGCACTTGAGTCAGCAGATAATGGAGAACCAAAAAAACTTGTTGATTATTTTATTGAAGTACAAAAAAGGAACATAGAGAAAGCGCTGAATATTAAAGAAGTTACAAGTACATCATTTGATGAAGTGACAGATATCTTTTCTCAAAAGATTACTTCGTGGAATAAAAGAAAGTGTGATGAAACAATCCAAACATTATCTGAAAACAGGATGAAGGTTTTTCATTATTGTGAAACATATTTAAATGAAGCATTAACTTCACTAAAAGAGAAGCTTAATGGTAACGTAGATATTTCAATTTACTCGTGTGGGCTAAATGATAATTCAAAATCTCACTATTATTTTGGTCAAATTATTAAGTATGCCAAAAAGCACGATTACTATTTTAATCGAAGTCTTCCAAAGGCATGGATTCTTTTTAGAATTGATTTATCTATAGAGAAGTCTTATCAACTTGGAATTACCATTCATCATTATGGGTATGAAGAAAACACCTTGGCTATTGGTGCTTTCTTAGAGTTTTTAAGTTCTGATTCAGAAAAAGAGAGGATTGATACTGCATTGCCACTTGATATAAAACCACATGTTATATCTATTGATGAACATGTCGAATTAAAAGAGAAAAATATCCGAACCTATTTGGAAGATGTGCTTACCTTGACATTAGCTCAAATAGCGAGTGAAATATGCTGAGAACACTGTTTGATATAGCCATGCGTCACCTCTTCGGGCGACGTCGCCAGACGTTGACTACCATTTTTGGTGTTGCTATCAGTACAATGGTGCTGATTACCACCAACTCCCTTATGCGTGGTTTGCTCGACTCTTTTGTGGAGACCATTGTGAATGTTGCGCCGCATATCACGATTAAGGGTGAAAATATCAACCCAATGCCGCTTAATCTTATCGCTCAAGAGGGCGATGCGGTGGTGGCTTATGTTGATGATAATATCCAGAAGCTTGAGCGGGAGGAGGTGCGCAATTATCGTCAGATTATCGCGCTGCTCGACACACAAGAGTATAATAAACAGGTGCTTACCGCCTCTCCTTATGTTGATTCGCAGGTAATGGCGGTAAAGGGGAGTCGCAATCAGCCGATTCTCCTTAAAGGCGTTCTGCTCGACAAGGAGGACGAAATCAGCGGCATTCGCAAAAAACTTGTCGCTGGCGATGTTGATCTGTTTGAGAAAACCAGCAATGCACTTTTGGTTGGGCGTACCATTGCCAAAGATATGGATCTCAAACTCAATGATCAGGTTGTTTTGATTCCTGCTTATGGACAGAGTCGGCAGTGCAAAGTGGCGGGCATCTTTTTTTCAGGCGTCAATGCGGTGGATAACAGTGTGTTCGTTTCGCTCAAGTTTGCGCAAATTATTGAGGGATTGCCTGATAACAAGGTGACAGGCATTGCGTTGAAAGTGGCGGAGCCATTCAATAATGCTCCACTTGCGGGAAATCTTGAACAGATCACGGGTTATCGCAGCCAAACGTGGCAGCAGGCTAACGAAGGTATTATCACCCTTTTTACTCGAATTGGCTATATCGTCTTTTCGCTGGTCGCTTTTGTGGGCATTGTCTCAGGCTTTGGCGTTGCCAATATTCTGGTGACCACGGTCTTTGAAAAGAGCCGCGATATCGCCATCATGAAATCGCTCGGGTTTTCTTCGTGGCAAATGATCGGTCTGTTTGTTTTTGAGGGATTTATGGTGGGATTGGCGGGCGCGCTTGCTGGGGGTGTTCTGGCAATTGGAGCGATAAAACTCTTTGCCAGTCTTCCTATAGAGAGTTCACAGGGAGCTCTGACCAAAACCGGGTTCAGCATGTCCTGGAACCCTGTTTACTTTTTAATCATTATCGGTGTCACTGTGCTGATAAGTACGCTTGCGGCAATTCTGCCCTCTGCGCGAGCCGCAAAACTTGAGCCGGTCAGCGTGTTGCGAGACAGTAGTTTGTGAGGCTTTGCAAGGTTCAGCGCTCTTCCGGCAGGGCTTGTTCGGGGTGTTGCAGCAGGTAAAGCTTGTGGTAAAGTCCCCTTTTTGCAAGCAGTTCCTGATGGTTTCCAGTCTCTCGTATTACCCCTTTGTGTAGAACAATAATTCTGTCGGCTTTCTGAACCGTCGATAGCCGGTGAGCGATAATAATGGAGGTGCGCTCACTCATCAGTCGCGCTGTGGCTGCATCAATCAGCGTTTCGGTTTCCGTGTCAACCGAGCTGGTCGCTTCATCGAGCACAAGAATTTCAGGATTGTAGAGGAGTGCCCGGACGAAGGCGATCAACTGTTTCTGCCCCGACGAGAGACCGGTGCCGTTTTCAAGAACCTTGTACTCGTAACCGCCGGGAAGCTGTTGAATAAAGCGGTCAGCTCCGACCACCCGCGCTGCTTCACGTAACTCTTCGTGCGTGACATCAGGATTGCCGAAGGCAAGGTTCTCACGTATGGTGCCGGAAAAGAGGAACACATCCTGCATAACCACACCCACAAGTTTGCGCACGGAGCTCTCTGCAATCTCCTGTAACGGCACGCCATCAATGGTGACGGAGCCTTTTGCAAAGGGATAGAGCTTCGAAAGAATGCTGATCATCGTTGTTTTGCCACTTCCCGTTGCGCCAACAATGGCAATTTTCTCGCCATGCCGGATAGAGAATGATATATCCTTCAGCACCCAGTTGTCGCCCTCATAAGCAAACCACACATTTTTGAACTCAATGCTCTCTTTGAACGAAGTGATCGTTTTCAGTCCACTCGGCATTTCTATTCCCTCCGTCTCATCAAGCAGGCGGATAATGCGGTCAGAGCTTGCAATGGCCGTCTGAATAACATTGAATCGGTCGGACAGATGCTGTAACGGGCGGAAAAAGAGCCAGATATATTGCACAAACGAAACGACAACACCAATCGAGAGGTCAGCCTTGAGCAGTCGTACGCCACTGTACCAGAGCACAAGCCCGGCAGCCGTCGAACTCAGTACCTCAATCAGCGGAAAGTAGATCGAAAAATAGAAGACCGTGCGAATATTGGCATCCCTATGATCGGCATTAATCGCAGCATATTTTGCAGCTTCGCGCTCTTCGCGATTGAAGAGCTGGACAATGGTCATGCCGGTAAGGTGCTCCTGAAAAAAGGTGTTCAGCCGGGCATTATGGGTAAGAACATCTTGAAACGCAATCCTGACTCGTTTTTTGAACGCCATGGTTGCATAAATCATCAAGGGGAGAACGCCGAGCACAATCAGCGTGAGTTGCCAGTCAATCCACACCATCAGCACCACAATGAACAGAAGCTGCAACAGGTCGCCCAGAATGGTGATGATGCCACTCGAAAGCATTTCGTTCAATGATTCTACATCGCTGGTTGTACGGGTTATCAATCTGCCGATAGGGTTTCGGTCATAAAAGCGTGCCGGCAGTTTCTGCAGATGAGTAAAAATATCCATCCGAATATCGAGCACCGCTTTCTGCCCGATAATCTGTGTCAGCCACGTGGTGATATATTGCTTTACACCGTCAAGCAGAATAGCGCCGGCAAGCAATATGCTGACCATCGTCAAGCCTTTGAAATTGCCGTGAGCAATGTAATCGTCAATGGCAATTTTGGTCAAGTAAGGGCGCAGTGGTCCAAGAAATGAGCCAGCAATGGTGATGGCAACGGCAATGGCAACAAGTTTATTATAGGGCTTGATATACCTGAAAAGGCGGGAGATGATGTAACGGTCTATCGAACTTTTTTTCCCTTGTCGCAGGGTATCGTCCTGCTGTGTTTTAAAACTGTTGCCTCCGCTGCCTGAAATATTACGCATGTTGTTTTGTTGCTGACCCTTGTTGTTCAAGGTGATGTTTCAGTTCGTTTGCCAATGCTTCAGCCTCGGCTTTTGATGGTGCTTCAGCATAAATTCGCACAATGGGTTCTGTATTTGATGGTCGTAAATGCACCCAACTTGTGGCAAAGTCAAGTTTCAATCCGTCAAGCGTATTGACTTCAGCATTGGCTTCAGCGGATTGGTAATGTTTTGCAATGTCTGCAAAGATGGTGTCAAGCGATTGTTGCTTTGTTTTGTCCAGCACAATTTTCTGCTTCGACATATAATAATCAGGGAAAGAGCGTCGGAATTGTGACAGTGTGCCGCCATTATTTTCGCTGCGCCAAAGGGTGAACGCCTGAACAATCAGTGCTATGCCGACCAACGCATCTCGTCCGTAATGTAACTCCGGCAGAATAACGCCACCATTGCCTTCACCGCCAATAACTGCGTGTTGCTCTTTCATCATCGCACTGACATTCGCTTCTCCAACTTTGGCGCTGTAACATGCCACGCCATATCGGCAGGCAATATCGCGCAGTGCGCGGCTGCTTGAGAGATTGTTCACCACAGCACCAAGCTTGTGTTTTAAGTAAAAATCTGCACAAGCCACCAGCGTGTACTCCTCGCCAAACAGCGAACCATCTTCGCAGAGCAGCGCGAGCCGGTCAACATCAGGGTCAACAATCAGCGCAAAATCGCATTCACTCTTTTGCAATGCAGCGATAGTACCGGAGAGATTTTCTTCAATGGGTTCAGGATTTCGTGGAAAAAGGCCAGTGCCACCACAGGCAACTTGCACAACACTCTCAATGCCAAGACTTTCACAAAGCTTTGGAACAATCGAAGAGCCTGCGCCTTCAACGCAGTCAACCAGCACGTTAAAATGCTCTTTTGCAATGAGTTGTGTGTTAATACATGGCAGGTTCAGGACTTGATGA
>CAIQSY010000071.1 GCA_903874585.1 uncultured Chlorobiaceae bacterium
AGTAATTTATAAAGTATTATATAGAAAAAAATAATACTTTATAAAAGATCAACTATAAGCTCTAATTCAAGAGTAGCATTAAGTGGTAACTCATAAACACCTATAGCAATTCTTGTATGAATACCTTTATCTTTAAATAGATTTATAAGTAAAGATGATGCTCCATTGGCAACAATATGTTGCTTTGAAAACCCCTCATCACTTGCAACGTAAAGAGTGAGTCTGATGACACGCTCAATCTTACTAAGACTGCCTGTGACTGATTTGATTGCTGCGAGTGCATTAATAAGAGCAACTTGTGAGGCATAAACTGCTGCATCAATATTTGTATCATTTACTTTACCAATCCCTCCCGGCTCAAGTAACTTGCCATCCTTGAGTGGTAGTTGGCCTGAGGTAAAGACAAGATTTCCTACCTTGATTGCAGGCACATAAAGCCCGGCAACAGAGGAGATTTCTGGAAGTATGAACCCTGCTTCGATGATTTTTTGCTCGATATTGTCCATGTAAATAGTGTTGAAAGTGTTGAGGAAATAAAGTAAAATAGAGGCGGCAGCACAACCAAATGGATGTATTGTGATTGCACTGAAAATTATTTATCGTGCGTTATAAATCAAAGGAGGATGAGCATTATGGCACCTGATACAACCCCTGTAACTCTCCTTCCGCGAGTGTACTTTATCAGCGATGGAGAGGCAAATACCAATCCTTTAATACTATTAAAACATCTCACTCTACTCCCCCACTCACTTCCCTGCATAGTGCAAATTCGTGAAAAACAGCTCACAACACGATCGTTGTTTGAACTTGCTGTGGAGAGTAAGGCGCTTTTACAATCAAAAAACGCACTTATTATTATTAATGAACGAGTAGATATTGCGTTAGCGGCTTTGTCTAATGGCGTACATTTGCCTGAAAATGCCTGTTCTCCTTATCTTGTGCGACCTTTTGCGCCGCGCATGCTGATTGGCTGTAGTGTACATTCTGCAGAATCACTACGAAGAGCAGAGGATGCTGGAGCGGATTATCTGCTTGTCAGTCCGATTTTTGAGACTCCTTCAAAGCGACAATATGGGGCTCCGCAAGGGCTAAAAAAGCTTGGTTTACTGTGCAATATGACCTCGCTTCCTATCTTTGCTTTAGGTGGAATTTCGCTTGAAAATGCGGGATATTGCGTCGCTGAAGGTGCTTATGGAATTGCTGGCATCTCTCTTTTCAAAGAATTAGCTCAAAATCCTATGATTTTTATCGACACACTCAATCATCTTTACTCTAAAAAAACGCTATGATTCCAATAATTCCATTCGTTTGTGTTATCACGGATGAAGCATTTTGCCCTGTAACTCTGGCTGAACAGGCGTTGAAAGGTGGCACTGCAATGATTCAATTGAGGCACAAAAGTGCTTCGGGAAGCCAACTCTACAGGTGGGCTGTTGCAATACGAGAACGATGTCAACAATACAGCGCATGTTTTATTATGAATGATCGTGTTGATATTGCTATGGCAAGTAATGCCGATGGCGTGCATCTTGGTCAAGAGGATATGCCGGCTAAAGCGGCACGACAAATTATGGGAAACAGTCGTTTGATTGGAGTTTCAACCTCATCATTGGAGGAGGCGCTTCAAGCTCAAAATGAGGGTGCGGACTATATTGGTTTTGGTCATATCTATCCAACATCCTCAAAAGAGAAGAAAAATCCACCGGTTGGTACTGAGCTTTTGCAGCAATTATCAGCCTCTATAACAATACCAATTGTAGCAATTGGAGGAATTTCCTTGCAAAATGCTGCCACAATTATTGCTTGTGGAGCACAAGGAGTAGCTGTTATCTCAGCAGTTAGCCGAGCGGAAAACCCTCTCGATGCAACCAATCAACTTGTACGTACCATCAAGGGAGCTGGAGTGTGAAAAGATATACGACAGTACTTACAATTGCAGGTTCTGATGGCAGTGGTGGAGCTGGAATTCAGGCGGATATTAAAACAATCACTGCGATTGGATGCTATGGGTTGTCGGTGATTACCGCTGTGACTGCACAAAATACGAGGGGCGTTAATGCGGTATATCCAGTTTCAGAGCAATGCGTTATTGATCAATTTCAAGCTCTTGTCAATGATATTTCAATAGATGCTATAAAAATCGGAATGCTCGGCAATGTAAAAATCATTAAAACCATCGCGAAATTATTACGCAATCTGAAAAGCAAGCCTCCGATTATTCTTGATACCATCCTGAAATCGTCAAGCGGTACGGTGCTTTTGTCGAGTGAGGCTATCAATTCCCTCAAGGGAGAACTCTTTCCTATGGCGACGCTGATTACTCCAAATATACCAGAAGCGTTACTCTTGAGTGGCATAAAAACACCTCTGAACACGCGAGAAGCTGTTGAAAAGTGCGCAATGGAACTGATAAAAACAGGCTGTCGTGCAGTGTTTTTAAAGGGGGGACATGGTGAAAACAACGAATGCTGTGACTGTTTAGTGCATGATAATCTGGTGAGATGGTTCAGTTCTGCCAGGATTTTGACGCAGAATACGCATGGTACAGGATGCACGCTATCGTCAGCAATTGCCGCATATATGGCTAAAGGTGAGTCAATTGAAGAGGCGATTGGAGACGCTAAAGTGTTTCTGAATGAAGCAATGCATGCTGGAGCAGACTACCATCTTGGTGATGGTGATGGTGATGGTTATGGTCCACTCCACCATTGTTACAGGTTGTGGAAGTAAGTTATTCCACACCTCTTGTTCGACGACCTATAGAGTAATAGGTAAAGCCTGATTGCTCCATAAATTCGGGGTTGTAAATATTACGACCATCAAAAACGATTGGAGCAATCAGATCTTTTTTGATCATATCGAAATCAGGACTACGAAAAGCCAGCCATTCTGTTACAATAACAAGAGCATTCGCGCCTTTAACGGCATCCTCTGAGCTTGATGCATAATAAATATCCGCACAGTCACCATAAATTCTCCGTGCTTCATCCATAGCAACAGGATCAAAAACACGCACTTTCGCGCCACTGTTGAGCAGCTCTGCTATAACTCTACGGCTTGGAGCTTCACGCATATCATCCGTATTCGGTTTGAATGCAAGCCCCCAGAGAGCGAATGTTTTTCCTGCAATATCGTCGTTAAAATGAGCTTTTATCTTGCGAACAAGGGAGTGCTTTTGGTCGTCGTTAACAGCCTCAACTGCCTGTAAAATCCTTGCGTTATACCCATATTTCTGTGCTGTTTTTTCGAGTGCCTGAACATCTTTTGGAAAACAGGAACCACCGTAACCAGCACCCGGATAGATAAAGGAAAAGCCTATTCTTGAGTCAGAACCTATGCCTTTGCGTACAGCTTCAACATCAGCACCAACACGTTCGGCAATATTAGCAATCTCATTCATGAAGCTGATTTTGGTGGCCAGCATAGCATTTGCTGCATACTTCGTCAGCTCGGCTGAACGCACATCCATAGCAATAAAGCGCTCATGGCTGCGGTTAAATGGAGAGTAAAGAAAGCGTAATAACTCTTTTGTGCGAGGATCATCAACACCGACGATAATACGTTCCGGCTTCATAAAGTCATTGACGGCATCACCCTCTTTTAAAAATTCAGGGTTTGATACGACATCAAAATCCAACGCCACATTCCGTTCAGCAAGTACCGATGCAATTTTTTGCCTGACCAAATCGGCTGTTCCAACTGGTACCGTGGACTTATCAATAACAACTCGATACTCCTGCATATAGGTACCAATGCTCTCGGCAACACTGAGCACATGACGCAAATCTGCCGAACCATCATCATCGGGAGGTGTGCCAACCGCAATAATCTGGTACAAACCAAACTCCACACCCTCACGCATATCGGTGGTAAAATGGAGACGTCCAGCACGAATATTGTCAACAACAATCTCGTCCAAGCCCGGTTCATGAATCGGAATTTTACCCTCTTTAAGGTTATCAATCTTTTGCTGATCGATATCAACACAGAGAACATCATTACCAACTTCCGCAAAACAGGCACCGGTAACAAGCCCGACATAGCCTGATCCAAATATGGTTATCTTCATAACGACCCAGTTTTTTTATTCAGTAACAATCACCAGACAGCGAGATTTCTGCCAGAATGCCTTCTCATCACGAATCAACAGCAGGGTTGATGTTTTACCTCCAACAAGCTCATAAGAACCAGCAGTATGAGGAGTTACAATGTTTAGGCTTCTCAAGGGTTTGTCGAAAAAGAGATCATGAGTTTCGACCATGTCTGTTTTTTTAAAGAGCTTGATATTAAAATCAGAGGCAAGACGATACTCATTGCCAAAGAGCTTTTCAAGTGGATTTATTGGTTCGAGAATACCTTTTGCCACAAGTTCAGAGAATGTGCCGGAAATATAATACACCGTATACAGTTGCGCTTCTTGATCCTGAATATACTCATCAAGCACGTCAACAGTCGCCACAAGTGAAGATATCTCCTTGTTCAGTTTCCGAACATTCCCTTTCAATGCCGTAACCTCGCTATCTTTTGTATTGATTGCAAACTGCAACTCGGCAATCAAGCGATCAAGCGATTCAACACGATAAGATGATGATCTGTTTTCATCCTCCAGCTTGCGAATCAAACTTTTACTTGCAACAAGTGTTGAATCGATAAAGCGAATGCTTTCGGTAATATCTTTGCTGATTTGCTCAACATTCTGATTGCCTTCAATACCGGAGGAAAGACGCTCAACAACCGCCTCTTTCTGCTGAATTCGCCCAAGATTTTTCTGCACTTGAGCAAGAATCGCCATCATTGATTCAACATGCTGTTGCTGTGGATCAAGCTTTTGCTTTTCTGGTGTGCATGAAGAGAGCAGCAGAAAAAAAGCGCATAACGCTACTCCTGCAACCCTGAATCGGCTATTCCTTACAGCCATTACCATCATTATTCAACCCCCATCTTTTGTGCGATCCATTTGGATACGCGATATTGGATATTAGATGCGCTTACAATAAATAATCTTGCACTGCTTAGCCCAACAACGACAATACATCACAACGTCCTGCACTCTATCTGTTTGAAAAGAAAACTGTTACGCCCATTTCTTCAGTAATTCGACAAGTAGCCCAACACCAAAGCCTGTACCGCCATTCACCTTTCCAGCTCCTTTCCCCGGAACAAATGACGGACCAGCTATATCGATATGCGCCCAAGTTGTATGACCCTCGATGAATTTTTCAAGGAACTTTGCTGCTGTCACCGACCCTGCACCACGTCCGCCAGTATTGTTGAGATCCGCTACATCAGACTTTATCTGCTCATCGTAAAGATCCCAGAGCGGCATGCGCCAAACCTTTTCGCCAGAGTGCTGCCCTGCGGTAAAAATTTTATCGGCAAGTGTATCGTTATTGCTGAAGAGAGCTGCAACTGAATAACCAAGCGCTACAATGCAGGCACCAGTCAATGTGGCTAAATCAATAATAACATCAGGATTATATTTTTCTTTAGCATAGGTCAACGCATCAGCGAGAATCAATCGACCTTCAGCATCGGTATTGCTCACTTCAACAGTAATGCCTGAGTAGGTGGTAATAACATCACCAGGCTGCTGTGCTGTGCTGCTTGGCATATTATCGGTAGCGGGAATAAGCCCTACAACATGCAGAGGCAGACCAAGACGGGCGACCGCTTCAACAGCTCCCAGCACACTTGCTGCTCCAGCCATATCGGACTTCATCTCACCCATATTTTCAGACGGCTTGATGGAAATTCCACCGGAATCAAACGTTACGCCTTTGCCGACAAGCACAATAACAGCTTTTGCCTCACCTTGAGGCTTGTAATCAAGAACCGTAAATGTTGGTGGTTGATTGCTGCCTTTATTCACCGCCAGCAAACCCCCCATTCCCATTAACTCGATCTCTTTTTTATTAAAGACAGTAACGTCATACCCATATTGCTTACCCGACTCCTCAGCCGCATTAGCAATATCAGTGGCATTCAGATAATTGCCAGGAAGATTGACCAGATCGCGAACCATTTGTTTGCATGAGCCAATAATCTCTCCATCAGCAACACCCTCTTCAACTTCCGTCAAAACACCCGCAGGAACCGCTATATAAAGTTTGTCAATTTTTTTAAGTTTTTCGTCCGTACCTTTTTTATCAAGCTTACCACTTTTCAAACGCTCAAACCGGTACGATCCTGCAAAATAACCTTCAACAAATGCTTCAGCAAGCGTTGTAACACTTTGCCCCGTAATCGCAACAAGCGCCTTAATTCTGGTACAATCCACACTAACTTTTTCACTCTTCAAATCGACAGCTTTCGATGCCAGAGCGCTTGCAGCCTTACGCCAGTCATCAAGCTTATCTCCCTCTCCAATGCCAAGCAAAGCGATTCTTGACGCGGAATAGTTCCCGCTACCGCCATATAAAACAATAATTTCCCCAGCATCAGCTTTGAAATCGGCCAAAACTTGTCGGTCAATACCAATCAGTGGAAGTGCCTCTTCTCCACGTTTTTTCAGCTCAGCACTACTGACTGGAATCGCAAGAAGGTCCGCATCCAGAAGGTGTACATCATTTTTTGTGACAATTATTTTCATGGCAACCAATAATCGGATAGTTAATCGTCTATATTATTTTATAACTGTTTAAGAAACAATCGAACATCTTCGAGCAGCACTTGCTGCGCTTTATCTGAAGAAAATGGAAAAAGGCACCCGGCCGCATTCATGTGACCACCGCCACCATATTTTTTAGCCAATTGATTGACATACACATTACCACGCGATCGAAAGCTCGCTTTAGTTCGACCATCCTGCATTTCAACCATCAACACGGCAAGCCGTACCGATGGTACGCTTAAAAGATATTGGATGATAAGATCGGTATCAAACAGTTTACTCTCGGTTGCCTTCAGCATATCCTGCGAAATAAAAAGCCATGAAATTTCGCCATTATCAAGAATAGTAATGGCGCTCAATGCGGCTCCCAAGAGTTTAAGTGCTTGCGGTGTTAACGAATTGTAGATATTATCATAGATTACCGCCGCATTAGCGCCTTTACTGACAAGATCGCCCGCAAGCTGATAAACATAAGGGGTTGTTTTTGGAAAGCGGAATGAACCCGTATCAGTCATAACTGAAACATAAAGCGCTTCTGCAATTTCAGGAGTGAAAAGCGCGCGCCCCAAACGCTCCTGTAAAGCATAAATTAAACCATAAACCAGCTCACCTGTTGATGATGCGTAATGTTCACACACCATAACATCGGTAAAATCATCGGGTTCAAGGTGGTGATCAATGCAGACAAGCTTCAAACTGCCAAGCTCTTTTGAAAAGCTGACGTGTGGCCAGAGTGACCCCATTCGATCGCGTAAATTGGCATCAAGCAGCACCACAACATCGCAAAGCGTCAGCTCTTGAAGAGCATCCTCGCTTTTGTTATTAAACATGGTGATAGGGTATAACCGCTTGAGAAATTTATAGTTTGGTGGAACCTCTGTAGGGTTGACAATTGAAACTTCTTTACCCAGTGATTTCAGCACGAGAGCCAGAGCAACTTCACTGCCAAGCCCGTCACCGTCAGAATTTTCATGGGTTGTTAAAACAAAATGCTCACCTGCAAGGAGCGCATCGATGACCGGAGACCATTCCTCGGCTTTAAGTGTCCGACCATACTCGGGTACTATCATAAGTGGGATGTCACTTTTAAAAGGCATAAAACTTAATTTATGCTTTTTTCCCCGTTTTATATAATTTGTGTTCTGGATAAAATGGAACTATCCATCTATCCTTTTTATATAATTTAAATACGAGCTTAACCATGCCATTGCCCCCATTGCCCAATATTATCGATCTTACCTTCAACGAATTAAAGCAGGCAATGAGTGCACTGGGTGAGCCAGCCTTTCGGGCAACTCAAATACATCAATGGCTGTTCAGCCATCAAGCG
>CAIQSY010000072.1 GCA_903874585.1 uncultured Chlorobiaceae bacterium
CCATGCGTTATGGCAAGCGGGAGCCGAGCGTAATTATGAAAAAAGAGACTTTTTTCAGTCTCAAGAGTAATCGGTAATGGTGTCATGCTCTCTCTATCTTCTTAAAATTCTCAATGAAAAATTGTTCAGCGCAAGCCAACGGTACTTTGTTGACCCACTTCGTCAGGCGGAGCATTGAACCCGCCACAAAAACGAATTGCCGCTTAATCTACGGAAAAAATAAATTACTGGACAAAGGGAAACGCTATGCCGTTGTTACGGGATTCTCCACCGTCCACAAATCGCTTCATGCCCGACGGTTTTGCGGCGGTTTGGTTGTTATTAGTGTATAACGGGATTATCTTGGATGGTTGTCGATAAGTATTTTTATGCTATTATAAGTTAATAGAGATATCGCCTTAACCGAGGGAAGAAAAGATGAAAGAGTCGAAAACAGGGATAATGCTTGATACAGAAGCGAAATTGAGCGTTCAGGATGATATTTTGGGAAGTGTTGCTGCTGAAAGGTTTATCGCACCTATTCAGCGTGAACCATTCGACTACACTTCGTGGCAAAAAGAGTTGAGAATGCTTTACCTTGACACATCAAAACGATGAAAAACGGCTATGCCACAATTATTATCAAAAACAGAAGTTATTCCAACAGGGTTAGAAGAAATAATAATGCAAAAAGTTTCTTCTACTGTTAACGGTATAGATAACTTAGCAGCTTATCGTGATAAGTTTATTTGTGGAGACGCATTAACGGTGATGCGTCAGATGCCAAGTTCCAGTTTGGATCTTGTCGTTACCTCTCCACCATATAACTTGAAAAATTCCACAGGTAATGGAATGAAAGACGGTCGAGGTGGTAAGTGGGCTAATGCAGCGCTTGTTAATGGTTACTCTGATCATGACGACAATATGCCTCATGATGAATACGCCCAATGGCAGCGTGATTGTTTAGCTGAAATGTTTCGTCTGATTAAGGATGATGGTGCCATTTTTTATAACCATAAATGGCGTGTACAAGCGGGTTTGTTGCAAGATCGCCAAGATATTGTTGCTGGTTTTCCTGTACGTCAAATCATTATCTGGCGCAGAAAAGGAGGATTTAATTTCAATAAAGGTTATTTCTTACCTACTTATGAAGTAATCTATATGATTTGTAAAAAAAATTTCGTTTTGGCGAAGGGCGCTAATGCTTATGGTGATATTTGGGAGTTTACTCAGGAAATGAAAAACGAGCATCCTGCTCCATTTCCTGTTGCTCTTATTGAGCGTATTATTTCAAGCACGGATGCACAGATTATTCTTGACCCTTTTATGGGAAGCGGAACAACAGCTATTGCTGCGAAACAACTCAATCGTTTTTTTATAGGTATTGAGTTGTCATCGGACTACGTTGATCTGTCAAAAAAACGTTTGGAAAGAACCCTCAACACACTTCGGTTATTTTGATGAAAAAAATCTATACAAAAGTCTCATTGATTGCTGCTTTGCGCGAGATTAGGGATATGGGCTGGATTGAAAACCGTCGGCATGGAAATGCTGGTGGTGTTGGCAATACAATCGAGGATTTGCTTGGCATAGAAGAAAATAATTTACCCATTCCGAATGCTGCTGAATGGGAGTTAAAATGTCAACGATCAAACACATCATCTCTTATAACATTGATGCACATGGAGCCTTCGCCTCGCACCTTGTCTTTGGTGTCATCGTTATTACTGCCAAAATATGGGTGGGCACATCAGCAAGCTGGAGGAAAGTATTCTGAAGAAGAAATGAGCTTTCGATCGACCATTAATGCGCTATCAAGAACAGACAGAGGCTTTGGAATTAAGGTTAATCATGAAGAACGACGTATTGAAGTTTCTTTTGAATCTGGAGCAATTGACTCAAGGCACAAAGAATGGATAGATACCATCAATAACCGAATTGGTTTGCAAGAATTAAATCCACAGCCTTACTGGGGATTCGATGATCTGTTTCATAAAGCAGCAACCAAACTTGGTAACTGCTTTTATATCAAAGCAGATGTACAAAAAATTGATGGCAAAGAGCATTACTCATATCGTGAAATTTTTATGTTAAAAGGCTTTTCACAAAGCAAGTTTATTGCGGCAATCGAAGCAGGTAATCTGTTAGTAGATTTTGATGCACGTAGCGGACACAATCACGGTACAAAATTCAGATTAAGGCAAAACTGTATGCCAGAAATCTATGAAACAGCGGAGAAACTGTGATATGCAATTGAGCAAATAGCTGTATTATTATTTGTATTTTTTCGATAGTTACCCCCCACCACAGCCGATCAAAACCTCAACTGAAACGTCGTCCCTTCACCCAATGCGCTTGCAACGCTCACCTTGATATGCTGCAAATTGGCAAGTTTTTTCACGATTGAAAGCCCAAGCCCTAACCCGCCTGTGCTTGATGTGCGGGATTCATCAACACGGTAAAAGCGATCGAAAATAGCGTGCAGTTTTTCTTCTGGAATGCCAATACCTTGATCGCTGATGCTGCACGTTACGGTATTGCCCGACTGTTCAACAGCAATCGTTATTGATGAACCTGACAGTGAGTACTTCACCGCGTTCGACACAATATTCTCCACCATCATCTCAACCATACCGGCATCGGCGGCAACTGTTGTGCTGTCTGCACAGGTCACCGCCACGGCAATGCCTTTCGCTTGTGCGGATGAACGGACTCGCTCAACAACATTGTTGAGATGGTGTGACAGTATGAGGGTTTCAATGTGCGGCTGCATGGTGCTGCTCTCATGGCGGGCAAGCAGAAGCAGTTGTTCAAGCATGCGCCCCATGCGGTTCAGCTCATTAAGACAGAGGTGAATTTTGGCTTCGTAATGTTCCCGTTCACGAGGTTTGCGTACCAGCACTTCAAGCGTGCCTTTCACCACAGCAAGTGGCGTTTTCAGCTCATGCGAAGCGTCGGCAGTAAAATTCTTTTCGCGCTGAAACGCATCCTGCATCCGCCCAAACAGTGCGTTGATGGTTGCCACAAGGCGATAAAGTTCATCGCGATGATTCGGTAACGGAATACGCTGATCGAGCTTTGTTTGCGACATCTGTTCGGCAGTGGCAATAACCTTTTCTATCGGGCGGATGCTTCTGCCAGCAATGGATCGGGTCAGCACAAAAAGTGTGAGAATAATCAGAGGAAAGGCGACAAGAAAAATATCCTGCAAATCGCGCAGCACAATGATGGCGTTTTTCATGGGAACAGCAACAAGCAAGTAGCCAGTCACCGCGCCACTGCTGTTGAAGAGTGGCACCTGAACTTGACGGACGGTTGAGTTGCCAACATGGCTATTAAAAAAGGAGATGCCACTCCGATGACGTTCAGTCGGCAGCATGTTCTGATTCAGATTCGTTGATTTTATCATCATTGCGCCTGAGCTGTTCGCAAGCTGTACAAACTCGGGATCAACATCTCTCTTTTTTTTCTTCCAATGATAACTCCGTTCATCCCTGAGATGGTGATGCTGTTTTCTCTCTTTGTGGCTATCATCATCGTTGATTTCACGCTCAAGAAAGAGGGCAAATTCTTTGATGTCGTGGCCTGTTCTGCTGGCAAACGGTAACATTTCAGCAACTTCATGCTGAAGCTCTTCATCAACATGGCGATAAACAACCCGATCAACGGTAAAGTAAATTGCCGTAAAGACAAGCAGAATCAGAACCGCAGTGGCGGTCGTGTAGTAAAGCGCTATTCGATTGCGCAGGCTCATGTTCCACCAGTGCGCTTTTGAGCGCTGGTCTTGCGGAAAAGTGGTGTGCGGCTTCGTGTTCATGGGGATGCGGGTTCACGAACAATGTAGCCGACGCCACGGATGGTGTGGATAAGCTGCTCACAATCAGCCGCTTCAAGTTTACGGCGTAGAAAAGTGATATAGACATCAATCACCGAAGTGTCGGAATCAAAATGAATATCCCACACATGTTCAATAATGCGGCTTCGTGTGCAGACACGCTCTTTGTTGCGTACCAGATATTCGAGCAGAGCGAACTCTTTTGGGGTGAGGGCGATCTCCTCTTCACCAGCAAACACTTGATGCGTTGCAGGATTAATTGTGAGCATTCCAGCGCGGAGCATGTCGTCAGTGCTGTTTTTGCTGCGGAGCTGCACCCTGATACGAGCCAGCAACTCTTCAAACTCGAATGGCTTTTTCATGTAGTCGTTCGCGCCAGCATCAAGCCCGAAAACCACATCTTCAACCGTATCTTTTGCGGTGAGAAAAAGAATCGGCACGAGGCTGCCAGCTTTACGAAGCTGACGGCACACCTCAATACCGCTCAATGCGGGAATCATCCAGTCAACAATCAGCAGATCATACTCATTGGTGAGAGCGAAATCAAGACCGTGTTTGCCATCGTAAGCGAGATCAACGGCAAAATACTCCTCTTCAAGCCCCTCTTTCAGAAAACCGGCAATTCCCGGTTCATCTTCAATAATGAGTATTCTCATCTGCTTATGTTTATATAGTTAATCGCGATCTTCACCATCTTTTTCAGATGCTTTTGAAAGGGCGAGAATATCGGCAAGCACCTCTTTTGGATTTTTTCCATTGCTTCGTGCAATCTGCTCAACGGTCGCCGTGGGGTTATTCACAATAATTCCCTTGCGACTCAGCTCATCAGCAAGTGCCTGCGGCGTGGTTTTTATCACCAGCGCAACGGTTTCAAGCGATGAATCGCCAAGTGCAAACGCTGCCATTTTTGCAGGATTCTCTTTCCCCTCCTTTTCACCAAAGATAGGCAATACCGACACAAGAACGGTAGCTACGCCTGCACCCATAATAAGCAATGCTAACTTTTTTGAAAGATAACCAGTGAACTGTTTCCGGTTGGCAACCAGATGCAGCACGACGGCACAGACAAAAAGCCAGCTCAGCCATTTGTGGATGGGTTCAACCAAACCCATTTCGATATCAAAAAAAATCAAAATTCCAGTTACTGCTGAAATTGTAAATGCCCCTACAGCAAGAGGCGTTGCCCAGCTTTTGATTGATGCGTTCATACTCTCTTTTTGTTGATTATTGTTATGGATGCATTTACTGTTATCAAGGTAATACCAGAATTCTTAAAGGAATCCCATGATGAAGCTTAAATTTTGCTTAAAATTGTGATTCCTATTGTGATACTCTTCATTCATCTTATTGACCACAACAGCCATGCACGTTGATTATAATGCACTGCGGATTCGGGAAGGCGAAAAAGTCAATCTCGCGAAACGACCAACCATGATTGAGCCGCTCTACCGCTCAAAAGAGGAGTACAAGGAGATGCTGGCTGAAAATGTCCGGCAGTTAAGCACGCTGCAACAGGTGCATTATGCCGATAACCGATATGCGCTGCTGTTGATTTTTCAGGCAATGGATGCGGCAGGCAAAGATAGCGTTATCAAGCATGTGATGTCGGGCGTTAATCCGCAAGGGTGCCAGGTTTTCAGCTTCAAGCATCCGTCAGCCGAAGAGCTTGACCACGATTTTCTCTGGCGAACGAACCGATCGCTGCCGGAACGCGGCAGCATTGGTATTTTCAACCGTTCATACTATGAAGAGGTGCTGATTGTGCGCGTGCATCCGCACATTCTTGCCATGCAAGGTGTTCCCGATGCAATGATAAATGATGAAAAGGTGTGGGAGCACCGTTATCACTCTATCGTGAACATGGAACGGCATCTTTACCATAATGGTACACGGATTGTGAAGTTTTTTCTCCATCTCTCACAAGAGGAGCAGCGGAAACGCTTTCTCGACCGTATTGATACGCCTGAAAAAAACTGGAAGTTCAGCGCTGCTGATGTTGAAGAGCGGCAATACTGGAAGCAGTACATGCTCGCTTATGAAGCCTGTTTCAGCGCAACCAGCACGCATTATGCGCCGTGGTATGTGGTGCCTGCTGATGATAAAAAGAGTGCCCGGCTGCTGGTATCGAATATTATTGTGCAAACGCTTGAATCGCTCAAGTTATCGTACCCTGAAGCTACTCCACAACGCCTTCAAGAGCTTGCCGATATTCGCCAGCGCTTGATGAGAGAGGGACGGTAAGTGTATTGGCACAACGTCTCACCATTTGGCAGAGCTGCTTTCTTGCGTATCTTGCTGCACAACCTTCTTAACCAGCGAAAAGTCCTATGATAGCCGAACACCTGCTTTTTCAGTCCGATGGTGGATTTATTCGCATCCCGATTTGGGGGCACATTCCGCTGAGCCGACCGCTGAAAAAAATCCTTTCGCACCCATCGTTTTTGCGCCTCAAGGGAATTCGCCAGCTCTCGTTTTCGCAGCAGGTCTATCCGGGCGCAACGCACACGCGCTTTGAACACTCGATTGGCGTTTATCATTTAATGAAGCTGATTTTGCAGCGCATGGTAACCAGTCCGCTGGCGCAAAGCCTTCAGCGTGAGCATTTTACGTTTGACGATCACACTTGCCGTCTGCTTCTTTCAGCCGCTCTTTTACACGATATCGGGCATTTTCCGCACGCCCACATTATTGAAGAGCAGATTCCTCAATACGATAATGTGCCGATTTTTTCACACCACGAAGCGTTGTGTCGTCACTTTCTCTATGAACAACATCCTGGCGTACCAACGATTGCGGAGATTCTGAACGATGAGTGGCAAGTGTCGCCAGAATCGGTGATTGCGCTGATCAGCGGGAAAACACGGTTCAGCAAACTCATCAGCGGCACGCTTGATCCTGACAAGATGGATTATCTCATGCGCGATGCGCACCACTGCAATATTCCCTACGGAAGCATTGATATCGAGCGATTAATCGAGTCGTTTGTGCCCGATCCTGAGCGCGAGCGCTTTGCTATTACCGAAAAAGGCATTGCTCCTCTTGAAAGCCTTATGTTTGCAAAATATATGATGATGCGCAATGTTTACTGGCATCATACAAGCCGAGCGCTCTCGGCAATGCTTCGGCGATTATTGCAGGATATTGCCAGCGCGGGAATGCTTTCGGCAGCAGCGTTGCAGGAACTCTTTTACGGCAATGCTGACGATCGTGTGCTGCATGAGCTGAAGCATTTGATGCCGGAGCAGAATCATCCACTGTGCGCTTTGCTTGACGATATTTTGATGCGGCGTGTCTATAAGCGGGCGATAACGGTGCAGCCTTATCTGCACGATTCAGCGCAGGAGGATGAGCGATGGTTCATTTATAACAGCAACAGCACCATGCGCCGCGCCATGGAACTGGCGATTTGTGAGCTGCTCAACAAGCGCTACCATCTTGCTCTGCATGGTCACGAGGTGCTGATTGATCCGCCCTCAAAGAAGGATATTTTCGATTATGATGATCTGCGGGAACTGCGCGTCTATCCAACTCGGTCGGAGCATATTCATTACTCGCTGCATTGCAATTCGGAGTATATCCGCTTTGATGATTTGCATGAATCGGTTTTTCAATCGGACTTTATTCTTGCCTTTGAGCGCTATACCAAAAAATTCCGACTCATCTGCCGAGCTGATCTGGTTGAGCGCATCGTAGAATCGCGCGAGGAGATTATGCGCCTGCTGGCGAATGATTATGATCTGTTTCGGTAGATTAAATCTTTATATTTGAGGATAACCTAAACCGCATTGCACTATGGAACAGCAAGATAAGTTTTACAAAGGGCTTTTTTGGGGCGCCGCATTAGGCGCAGCCACTGGTACGATAATGGGTCTGCTTTTTGCGCCGTATAAAGGGCGAGAGACGCAGCAGATTATCTCTGGTAAAGTGAAGAGTATGCTCGATAAAGCGACAGAGCTTTACGAAAACAGCGAGCATGAAGATGCGTACAATAACGATGCAAAAATGCGTTCGCAGGAGATTATTGATACGGCGCGTGATGAAGCGAAAAAAATTCTGACCGAAGCAAATACCATTATTCGCGATATCAAAGGCTATCCAAAAACCAAAGAGAACTGAGCCATGTTGACCTCTCTTTACGGAAATATGCCACGCAGTGGTTCGGCGCCATACGCCGTGTTGTTCTTGCACGCATTTCCGCTTTCAGCGTGGATGTGGAGTACTCAAATTGAGGCATTCGGTATTTGTGGATATCACGTTATTGCGCCAAATGCGTATGGTATTGAAAAATCGCCGGAGAAACACGGCTGGACGTTTACCGATTATGCGCACGATGTTGCCGCGTTGCTTGATGCTATGCAGGTTGAAAAAGTAACGGTGGTTGGTCTCTCGATGGGTGGATATCAGGCATTTGAGTTCTATCGGCTCTACCCCGAAAAAGTGGTATCGCTGGTGTTGTGCGATACGCGGGCTGAAGCTGATTCGCCTGCTGCTAAAGCCTCACGAGAGGATTTTATTCGTTCGGTTGAGGCTAATGGTGCGGAAGAGGCAGTGCGGCGTATGGTGCCAAATTATTTTTCTCCAAAAGCTTATACCGAAAAGCCTTGGCTGATTACAAAGACGACTGAAATGATTATGAAGCAGTCGCCAGCCGTGATCAACGACGCCATGCGGGCAATTATGATGCGTACTGATGCTACACCCAATTTAGCCACTATTGATGTCCCTGTACTGGTGGTGAATGGCGAGGAGGATAGCATGACAACAAAAGAGACTGCTGCCGACATTCACGCAAAAATTCCTGGCTCAAAGCTTGTGGTACTTCCAGAAGCTGGTCATATTTCAAATATGGAGCAGATGTTTGCCTTTAATCGTGTTTTATTTGAGCATGTTGCAGAGGTCAGGTGCTCCTGACCTCCACACTGTTCTTGCAGTATTACTCTTCGAGAGAGTCCAAAATCTCAAAAAAGTTGGGGAAGGAGACGCCAACCACATCAATGTCGGTAATGGTTATATCGCAACCGGTTGCTTTGCTTGCTATGGCAAAGCTCATGGCAATGCGGTGATCGTCGAAACTCTCAACCACCACGCTGCCTGACGGTATGGTCTTGCGCTCCTTTACCACAAAGCCATCGGGATATTGCTCACACGTAAAACCAAGGCGTTCGAGATTCACCACAAGCGCCTCAATGCGGTCGCTCTCTTTCGTGCGTAGCTCTGCAGCATGATGCAGCTCAAACTCGCCGGTAGCGAAAGCTGAAAGCACTGCAAGCATTGGAATTTCATCGATGATAAAGGCAACGATTTGCGGATCGCTGATGCGCAGCGGCTCAAGACCAGCAAGGTTATCGACAACAATATCGCCAATAATTTCCCCGCCAATAACTCGCTGATTTTCAACCCAGATGCCTGCTCGCGCTTCGGCAAGAATATCGAGAAAAGCGGAGCGCGTCGGGTTGAGGCAGACATCGCGGATGATAATTTCCGAATCGCGGGCAAGCAGAGCAAGCGCCACAAGAAAGCAGGCTGCCGAAGGGTCAGCCGGAATGAAAAATGGTTTCGCCGGAATTACTTTTCCACCTTGAATGGTGATAATGCGTTCGCCTTTGCGCTCAATGGTGTTGAGCCCAAGCATCACCTCGGTGTGGTCGCGCGAGCGTACTGATTCGATAATACGAGTTTCACCGTCGGCGTGCAGCGCTGCAAGCGCCACGAGCGATTTTACTTGAGCGGATGGAACGGGCAGGCGATATTCGATTGGCTTCAGCTCTTTTGTGCCATGGATGTGCATTGGCGCAGTGCCATTGTCGGAGAGCTCGATTGTTGCGCCCATCAGCCGTAACGGGTCAGCGACGCGTTTCATCGGGCGCTTCATCAGCGAATTATCGCCAATCAAGGTGCTGGCGAATGGCTGTGCGGCGAGAATGCCTGCGAACATGCGCATGGTGCTGCCCGAGTTGTTGCACATCAACGGCAGAGAAGGTGGCTGAAAGCTCCATAATCCTTTCGATTCAATGACAACCCGTCGGATTTTACGACCATAAGCGCCATCGATTTCATCCTGATACAGCGCTATACCAGCATCTTTAAGCACGCCAAGGGTGGACTGATTATCAAATCCAGCGGAAAAGTTTGTGATTTCGGTTGTGCCTTCTGCCAATGCACCGATAAGCGCCGCCCGATGCGATATTGATTTATCGGGTGGCAACGCGGTTACTTCACCTTTAAAAACTCTCATGAGTCAAAATTAGATGTGGTCGTGAGAAAAAAAAAGGCAACTCCCCATGAGGAGCTGCCTTGTATCACAGTTGCGATCGGTGATCGATCATGAATTGCGCTCTTCGTTTGCTCTCTGGGCTCTGCGTTTACACCTTGAGCGTTTTAAACGGCCATCAATTGATGGTTTTACGAAGTATGCTTTAGCACGAAATTCCTTTAAAATACCAGCACGCTCATACTTTTTCTTGAAGCGTTTCAGCATTTTATCGATTGATTCGTTATCATTTACCTGCACACTAACCAATGTTCATTCACCCCCTTTATAAAGATCGGACAATCTTCAGACGTTAACGTCTTAGTTTAAGTTTGATAAGATCAGCAACGCTCTCGGTGCTGTTATTTGCAGCGTTATTGACTTGTACATTTTCAAGAAGCTGCTTTCTGCCGCTTTTGCAAAACTCTACAATAATAATAAAGGCTCCACTGCCTGTCGCCTGTTTTTCTCGAACAACACCAACTTCGCCCAGCGCCTGGTGATAGAGTGCATCACCTTTTGCATAAATTCCGTGTGGCGAATAGACTTGGCAATCTTCGGATTTCAATTCGTCAGGGTTCACTTCTCGATCAATCTGGATTTGCCACTCTTTCAGTAAATGTACTTGATTACACTCTAAGCAACGAACCCAATACTGATTTTCTGCAGCAGGTGGAAGATCGTTTTTACTGTTTTTCGACGACGCTTCTGGTGCAGATGTCAAAATATCATCACACTTTGGCTTATCACTTGGTATCCACTCGCCGACAAAAACCTTTTCAGTAACCTTGCCGCATCCTTCACAAAAGCAAGCTTTTATCTTGCCCTCCAAAATGAACTGCCTTTTTCTGGACTCTACCTTCATAGAACTAATGCTGGTTATTGGTGCTGTTCTTCCAGCTTTACGGCGCGATGGAGTGTATAGCGCCTGCGAAAAAGAGGAATAGTTAAGGAGTGCTTAGATAAGTAAATCCTTATAAAAAAGCAACCAAATAATCAGCACCACTTACTTGTGCGTCAAGGCATCAATAAGATCTGATTTTGTAAGCAATTGCAGCCTTCCGTCTGATAATGTTACCAGCACACCTGACGCATTTTGCTGTAATTTTGCTGAGAGTTCCGAAATCGTGGCATCCAGCAAACAGAGCGGAAATGGCTTTTCCATAAACCCGACAACTTTTGAGGTCATGGCATCATCATTTTCGATAAGTATGGAGAGAATTTTATTCTCACTGATGCTGCCAATTGGCGCGTTGTAGGAGACAATCGGCATTTGCGAAACGTCACTCTGCTTCATCATCTCAAATACTTCAGCTAACGTATGTTCGGGATGGGCAAAAATCAGATCGCGACGCGCTTTGAGCTGCAGAATATCTTCAGCGGTAATCTGCTCAATGGTGGATTTTGTTTTGCGGTAAAAACCGTGTTTCCGCATCCATTCGTCACGGTACATTTTACTCAAGTAATAACCGCCAAAATCGTTCATCACCACCACAACGGTATCGTTTTCGTTGTAGCTTTTTGCCGCTTGAAGTGCTGC